>CANQTK010000021.1 GCA_947626735.1 uncultured Clostridia bacterium | reverse complement strand
ATGCAAATTTTTATCTAACAAGTTATTAAATAAATTTTTTAAGAAAAACTATTGACAATTAATAGTTAGTCTTTCTTGAAATATTTGTTATGATTATAATAGTATAATTAAACTAATAAGTCAATATATTTTTAAAAATTTTTCAATTTTTCTTCTAACCCCGTATTTCTTTTCTTTGTATCTGCATTTGAAATCATAAAATCAATGACATTGCTATTTCCTATAATAATTAACATTTTCTTTGCTCTTGTCATTCCTGTATATAATAAATTTCTCGTTAGTAACATTGGAGAAGATGGTGGAATGCACATAATGACTACATCAAACTCGCTTCCGTTGTGCCTTATGAACGGTAATGCTATAGGCATGTTCTATTTGGTCTAAATCTGAGAAAGCATACCATGCTACTTTATCATCATCAAAGCGAATTTTCATTAGTTTTTCTTCCTCATCTATTTTTTCAATTGTTCCTAGTTCTCCATTGAACACGCCAGTTCCTGTTTCGTAAGTAGGTTCTTCTTTCTCCCAAAACATATCATAATTGTTTTTAATTTGCATTACTCTGTCTTGCTCACGAAAAATAGTGTCGCTTATTTGTTTTTCTAGCACACTTTCGCTTTCAGGATTTAAATATTTTTGCAAGGTTTTATTTAATTCTTTGGTACCAAGCATTCCTTTTTTCGTTGGTGTAATCACTTGAATATTTTTAAAGAAATCATAATCTCCATAGTTTTTAAGCCTTCCGTTGCACAAAGAAATGATTTGCATTAACATTTTTTCTTGGCTTGTTTCCGAAATGAAGAAGAAGTCTTCCTCTAATTCTTGTTCTTCTATCTCTTCCTTGGTTAAAAATTTCTCTCCTTGGTTTACTCTATGGGAATTCAAAATAATTTTACTTTTCGCAGCTTGTCTAAAAATTTTATTTAAGACAATTGTTTCAATTGTTTCAGAGTGAATGAAATCTTTCAAGATACTACCAGGACCTACGGATGGAAGCTGGTCTACATCCCCTACTAATACTAATTTCGTTCCTTGGTATAATGCCTTTACTAAATGATTCATTAAAAATACATCTACCATGGACATTTCATCTACAATCACTACATCGGCATCAAGTGGTGCAATTTCTTGATTGATGCTATCTAGTTTATTATCTTCTTCCATTTTTCCAATTTCTAATAAACGATGTAAGGTTTTTGCTTCTTTACCTGTGGTTTCTGTCATACGTTTTGCCGCTCTTCCTGTTGGTGCACAAAGAGCGACCTTTTTCCCATGTAATTCGTATAAATCAATAATCGTTTTGATAATGGTGGTTTTTCCTGTACCTGGACCACCTGTAATAATACATACATTGTTTTCATTGATAGCACGAACTGCTTCTAATTGTTTTTCCGATAATATAATAGAAAAATTTTTTTCCATTTTCTCTAATTCTTTTTCCATATTTTCTATGTATTTTACATTAGAAGATTCTTGTAAAAGATGAATTTTTTCTGCAATATTTTTTTCCGCTTCGTAAAATGGTGTTAAATAGACCCAATCATTTTCTTCTACAATTTCACCCTTTAGTTTTAAATCTATCATGTTTTCTTCTAGTTCTTCTTGTGATACACCAAGTAGCTCTTTGCAAAAAGTAAATAAGTTATCTTTTTGTACTTTGCAATGACCGTTAATGGTGGTATTTAGCATAGCATATTTAATTCCACTTTTTATTCTTTTTTCATAATTATAGGCAATTCCGATTTCCATTGCCATTTTATCGATTTTTCTAAAATCGACATTGTTTGCCACATCGATTAAAAGATAGGGATTTGCTTCTATTTCTTCAATAGCATTGGTTCCTAATTTTTTATAAACATTTTTCGCATTTTGCACGCCAATTCCAAACTTTTCTAAGTAGCCAACAATTTGCCATAGTTCCCAGTTTTCAATAAAGGTTTCTGAAATGATGGTTGCTTTTTCTTTGGTAATTCCTTTTATTTGCATTAAGCGGTCAGGCTCTAGTTTTAAGACATGAATTGTTTCTTCGCCAAAGGTTGCAATAATTTTTTTAGCGGTGGCTGGTCCTACGCCTTTAATGGTGCCATTTGCAAGATAGCGTTCCAAAGAATCTAAACTTTTTGGCATCATTTTTTCAAAGGTTTCTACTTTAAATTGCTCCCCATAGTCTTGATGAGTTACGATTTTTCCAGTTAGTTTTAGGGTATCTCCACTACTAATAAAAGGAAGATAACCAACAATGGTAATCTCTCCTTCTTCGGTTTCAAATTCTGCTACTGTGTAACTATTGATTTCATTTTGATAAATAATGTCTTTTACTTCGCCTGTAATTTCCAATGAAAAAAATCCTCTTTTCTCTTTTTGTTTGTTTTATTCTATCAAAAAAGAAAGGTTATTTCAACCTTTCTTTTTTGATTTTTTGTTATTCTTCTACTTCTTTTACTAGTGCCTGTGAAAAGCAATATACTTTGAAAATAGAATCAAACGCTATAGATATTCCTCCTACTAATTCCCATCCATTTGACAACAAATCATTTACTTCTTTTTCTAATTCTTCTAATCCTTTGTTTTCACTAAATACAAGCTGATCTTTAACATTTACCACCTTATATTTCTTCATGTTTTTTCTCCTTTTATTATAATGATAATAAAACATTGCTACTAAAAAACTTTTTTTATTTTAATATATTTTTACTATTATGTCAAGCATTTTTGATACTTTCTATTACTTCTTTGCATTCTCTCCAATTCGTTACTTTCAAATTTTCATATTCTTTTTGCAAATTATTTAAAATAGAAATGGTTTTATCACTAGAATCTAGGTCTGTGACAATAATATTTTTTATACTTTCCTCTTTTCCATAAATAATGCGGAAAAGGAACGAACGTAAAAAGCCTTCTATTTTATTTTCTTGATTTTTTACTGCAACAATGACATAAATGCCATCGGATTGTAAATTTGTATATGTAAAAATATTGATAATGGTTTTAATAATTTCAAATAAGCCATATAAGGCGAGCGTCCAAAGAATAGTATTTGCTATAAAATCTCCCATACATATGCCTCCTATAACATATATTATGAGAATTTTTAATTTTGGTTCCTCTAGAAAGAAATAAATGTGTCCGAAATCTTTCCAAATTAAAAGTTAAAAATCGCCTCATGTTCATTTGAACACAAGGCGGTTTTTAATACATCAAAACTTTTTAAATTACTCATCAATTGTGAAATAATATAAGAAGCTTCTATAACTTTTCTTTTTCTTCTCATCTGTTACATTATTGCCCTTTTCATCTTTATATACAAGCCAAATATTGTTTTCTTCATCTAACCTTGCATATAATTCTAAACCTACTCTTTCTATTGCTTGTGTTTTTAATCTTGTAACCAATGACTCTGTATCATTTGGTGATTCATATTTTACTTTTTTGTAGGAGTCATTTAGCATTTGCTGTATTTTTTTTAATGCTTCTCGTTCCTCTTTTTTGTCCGACTTGTCAACTAGCTTATCTATTGTATTAGCTAGAAATACAAGAAAGCATGCTAGACAAATAACTAGACAAATAAAAAGATAAAAATTTCCTTTGTTCATTGGTATTTCTGCTAAATGAGAGTATAACCCTATAGATAACAATAGAAATAATAATGCAATTATCGCTGTCTGCCAAATTTTAAGTTTAGAAATGAACCGCTTCCATAATGTTTTGATTTTCCTCATGTTGTTTTTCCTCCATAAATTATTATTGTTGTTTGTTACCAGTTGCTTGTTTTGTAAGGATTTGTTACTTAATTTGCATAATGGTATTATAACATAGTTTGTCTATCATTGCAATAATAAGTTTATTTTATTTTCTAATTGTCATTCCTTGTTTTTCTAAGTTTGCTATAATTTTTTCTAGAATTTGATTAATTTCTTCATCCGTTAGAGTTCTATTATTTGCAGAAAATTCTAGAGAATATGCAATACTTCTTTGGTTTTCTTCTAATCCTGTTCCTGTATAAACATCAAATACAGTACTTGAATTTAGAAGAGAGCCTGCTGCTTTCTTAATACAAGTTGCAATTTCTCCTGCTGTTACATTTTTATCTGCTACTACAGCTAAGTCTTTCTTTACACTTGGATATTTTGAAATTTCTTTATATTTCATTTTTCCTACTTTTTTGCTTAGTAGTTTTTCTAGGTTAATTTCCATGACATAAACAGGTTGTTTGCATTTTTCAGGGTGCACTCTTCCTACATAACCTACTACATCATTATTGACTGATATAGCGGCAGATTGACCTGGATGGAAAGCATCTGGAATGGTATCATTTACAACAAAACTATAACGATTTGCATAGCCTAAGTAATCTAATAATTCTTCTACAATTCCTTTTATTACATAGAAATCAACTGTTTTTTTGTTGTCGACTCCTAAGTAAAATTCTCCTGTCATTAAGCAGGCAATTTTCTTTTCTTCGCCATATTCTTCTTTATTTTTATAGAAAGTTTTTGCAATTTCAAAAATAGAAACATCTTTATTATTACGAGCTTTGTTATATTCATAAATTTTAAATAAAGATGGAAGAATAGAATGTCTTAGGGTATTTCTTTCTTCTGTCATAGGGTCTAATAGTTTAATGATTTCAGTATCATCTTTCGTAAAGTCTTTTGCTTCTTTCTCATTTACTAGAATATAAGATAATGTTTCATTTAATCCTAAATCGACCATTTTATTTCTAATATTTCTTGTTTGTTTGTCATAGTTTCCTGCTCTTGCTGGCAACTCTAATAATTTTCCTTCAATGTTATTTACGCCGTAAATACGACCAACTTCTTCAATTAAGTCTTCTTTAATGGAAATATCAATTCTTCTTTTTGGAACTAATACGGTAATAGTATCTTCCTTTACTTCATAAGTAAAGCCTAATCTTCTAAATACATCTAATACCGCTTTTCTTGGAACGATAGTTCCAAGTACTAAATTAATTTTTTCAAAAGTAATGTCAATTTTAGTGTCTTCTTTTGAAGTAGAATCTTCTTGTACTAAGCCACCTACAATGGTTGCTCCTGCATATTTTTCTAGTAGATGGCAAGACCTTTCAATTGCCATGTATGTTCTATTTGGATCTAAACCTTTTTCAAATCTTGTACTTGCTTCACTTCTTAAAATAGTTTTTGAAGTTTTTCTAATTTTAACAGAATCAAAAATAGCAGCTTCAATGATAATATTTTTGGTATTTTCGGTAATTTCAGTTTCTAATCCACCCATAACACCGGCAAGGCCAATCGCTTTTTCACCATCTGAAATGACAATATCTTCTGTTGATAAGGTTCTTTCCACATTATCTAAAGTTGTTAATTTTTCATTTTCCTTTGCCATTCTTACTTCTAACATTCCTTTTAAGGTATCTGCATCGTAGTAATGAAGTGGTTGACCAGTCTCTAGCATTACATAGTTACTAATGTCAACGACATTGTTAATTGGTCTAATGCCAGAAGCAATTAGTCTATTTTTAATGAAAGTTGGACTTTCGCAAATTGTTACATTTTCTACCTTTTTGGCTAAGAAAATAGAACAATTTTCTGTATTTCTTACCACTTTAAAAGATTTGTTAATATCTTCCTTATTTTCGTTATGGCTTAAATCTATCTCTTTTACCGGTTTGTCATAGATAGCTGCAATTTCATGTGCCATTCCTAAAACGCTTAACAAATCTCCACGATTGGCCGTTAATTCAAAGTCAATAACACCATCGTCCATTTCCATGAACTTAATTGGATCTTCTCCTACTTTTGCCTCTTGTGGTAATTCATGAATTCCGTCTTTATCTTCTGGCTTTAAAAATTTGCTTTCTAAACCAAGTTCTGCAATAGAGCAAAGCATACCGTTTGACTCTACCCCACGGATATTTCCTTTCTTAATCGTAACATCACCTGGTAAAGTAGCACCTGCTAATGCTACAATAACTTTTAACCCTTTTCTTACATTTGGCGCACCACAAACAATTTGAAGAATTTCGTTTCCTACATTTACTTTGCAAACGTGTAAATGGTCAGAATCTGGGTGCATTTCACATTTTAGAACTTCACCTATTACTAAATTAGTAGCATTAATTAACTTTTCTGCAGAATCATATTCATTACCAACATTTGTCATATCTTCTGCTAAAGTTTTTAAATCTACATCAATATCTACATAGTCTTTCACAAAATTCGTACTTAATTTCATATTATTTTCCTCCCAATGTCTCTTTGGGGACGTTTCCTAAAGAGACATTTATCATTAAATTTTACTAATGTCTCTTTAGGAAACGTCCCCAAAGAGACATTCCCCAAAAAGGCATTAGTCCATGCGATCAAATTCGTTTAAGAATCTTACGTCGTTTTGGTATAATAGACGAATATCGGTAATACCATATTTGAACATAGCTAAACGATCTAAACCTGTTCCAAAGGCAAAGCCTGTGTATGTTTCTGGGTCATATCCATTCATTTTTAATACGTTTGGATGAACAATTCCAGACCCTAATAGTTCTATCCATCCTGTTTGTTTACACAAGTTGCATCCTTTTCCTTGGCATTTGAAGCAAGTAACATCTACTTCATAAGATGGTTCTGTAAATGGGAAATAACTTGGTCTAAATCTTAACTGTGTATTTTCTCCTAGCATTTTTTTCATGAAGATTTCTAAGGTTCCTTTTAAATCTGCTAAGGAAATGTTTTTATCGATTACTAATCCTTCTACTTGTGCAAATTGATGTGAGTGTGTTGCATCGTCATCTCTTCTATATACTTTCCCTGGGCATATTACACGAATTGGTGATTTTTCTTCATTTTCCATCATCACTCTTGCTTGCACTGCAGAAGTTTGTGTACGAAGTAAATATTCTGGTGTTACATAGAAGCTATCTTGCATATCTCTTGCAGGGTGTCCTTGTGGCAAGTTTAACCTTTCAAAACAATATTCGTCTGTTTCTAACTCTGGTCCATCTACTACATCATAGCCCATAGATACGAATAAGTCTTCTACTTCTTCTATGATTCTATTTAATGGATGTTTACTTCCTCTTTTTACTTTGTTTGATGGAAGTGTAATATCTATTTTTTCGGTTTCTAATTTTCTTTTTAATTCTTCTTGTTTGTAGGCTTCTTCTTTTTCGGCAATTTTTGTTTCTAGTTCATCTCGAACTTGGTTTACTAAGCTTCCTACGATTGGTCTTTCTTCTGCTGATAAAGCTCCCATTCCTCTTAATAAAGCAGTTAATTCTCCTTTTTTTCCTAAGTATTTTACTCTGATGTCATTTAGTTCTTTTTCATCTCGCACACTTTCAATTTCTTTCATCGCATTTTGTCTAATTTGCTCAATTTGTTCTTTCATGTTTTCTTTCCCTTTCTTTATTATAAAATTATTTTTATCTTTCATAATCTATTTCATATTTTTCATTTGTTCAATAAATTGATAAACTTCATTCCAATTTCTTACTTTTATAATATTTTTCCCATTACACTGTTTATTATAGTTTTCTTCAAATACGATAACTGGTATCATTTCTGCAATTGGTATAATATGGTGAGGTTCATCTTCTAACATAATATCAATTTTATGTTCGATACAAAATTGTTTTTTATCAATTGTGCCTACTAGTAAATTATCATACTCAATACCTTTTTCTTTTAAATATTTTTCTGTAGTTTCATAGGGTGTTTTAAACATAGGTTTTATTCTAGATGATATGATAAAAATGGTATTACCTTCTTTTTTCAATCTTTCTATCACTTCTTTTGCATTTTCTTTTACTTCTGCTTTTAATACAACTTCCTCTAAATATTTGTTACAAAAATCTTTATTTTCTTCTTCTGTCCAATCATATAAGTTAAAACTTGCATACCCTTCTTCATTCATCTTTAAATTTCTTTTTACTACTTTTTCATTATATATTGCACAATATTTTTTTAATATTGATAGTGTATTTGTAATTGTATTATCAATATCGATTCCTATATTCATGTTATATTTCCTCCAATCATCAAAAAAAGCAATTCTTTTCCTATTGTATAGGACGAATTGCTCTAATTTTCGTGGTACCACCTAACTTCACTAGTACTTTTTCGTACTAGCCTCATTACTCCTTAACGCAGAGATACGCTATTTCCTACTCTATCTTTTTCAAAAATAGTTCTCAAAAGTGAAATTTCAGTAAAGAATATAGGATTGGCTTTCAGCATGATTTGCCTTTCTCTCTTTTTCTATATTTTCTCCTTACTTACTTTGCTTTTTCTTCGAATTTTTTATTACTTTTCTATATTACCATATTTTTCTTTTATTTACAAGTGTTTTTTCAAAAAAAGCGAGCCTAAGATTTTCTATCAAATAGAAATTTTAAGAGAATCTAAGGCTCGCCATATTTATCTAGTAGGAAAAAGAAAGCCACATTTTGTGACTTTCTTTTGCATAGCATTTTTACGGATTCTTAGTCTAGATTCTCTAAAATCATCCTCCGATATTCATAAGGTAACCGATCTATGTATTTGTTACCTTGACTCCCCTTTTTTACATCTGTCCAAATAATGCGAAAAGCATGGTTTCTGGTATGTCTACTTACTATTTCATATAAATTGAAAGAATAAGCATCTCCTTTGTCTCCTCGAATTAAAACAAAATCTCTTGGTTTTACTTCCATTATTGGTTGCTGTTTTTCTATTCCTTTTGCATTATAGACCTTAATTAAAGTAGTTCCTTTTTGATAAATCATCATTTTGCCTTGTTCAAAACAAATAGCTCCTATGGTTTCAAATTTGAAATTTTTATTTTGAAAAGGACTTACTTCTTTCAGTCCAATTGGCATTAGATACAACTGAGTAGCTGTCTTTGGATCTTTTATAGAAGAATATAAATCAGAATTTGCACAATAAAACATAGTGTCTTGGTGTTGCAATAAATAATTTCGAATCCTTTGTTTTTTTGTTTTGCCATATTGTGTCATGTCTACTACCTGATAGTTTCCTCTAGTGTCTTTTTGCATATCCTTTAATATATAGTTTGCATTTTTGATTCGTATTTCTTGCCTTGTTGAGATTGGTTTTTCTTTACTCATAGTCTGCAATTGTAAAAACGTTCCTTTGGAAACTACAATCTTATTTCCAAAGAAAATAAGATTGTAAACCAAATAAATGATACAGGCAATTTGCATTGTACTAATGTCTAGCAAAACGTACTTATCTTCCTCATAATATTCTCTTAGACATTCCTTAACTAAAGTTTTCCGTTCTTTTTCGCTCATGTGTTTAATCTCCTTTTGCCTTTTTTTGTTTTATGCTTTTATTGCTTACATAAATAAAAACTGTGTTACAATGCTATCATTATAACACAGTTTACCATAATTTGCAATCTTTTTAGTACATTCCTTCCATTCCAGTTGGTGCTGGTTCATGGTTGCAACATTTTTCTTCTTTCTTTTCTGTTACAATGCTTTCTGTTGTAAGTACCATTGAAGCAATGGATGCTGCATTTTGTAGGGCACTTCTAGATACTTTCGTTGGGTCTACAATTCCTGCTTTTTTCATATCTACATAGGTATTGTTTGCTGCATTAAAGCCAATTCCTTTTTCACTTTGTTTTACTTTTTCTACAATAACTGCTGGCTCTAAGCCTGCATTAATGGCGATTTGTTTTGCTGGTTCTTCTAAGGCTTTTAATACAATTTTTCCACCTAATTTTTCTTCTTCATCTAAGCTATTAACTGTTTTCTCTACTTCTGGAATGATGTTTAGGTAAGCTGTTCCACCACCTGCTACAATTCCTTCTTCTACGGCTGCTTTCGTTGCAGATAAAGCATCTTCAATTCTTAGTTTTTTGTCTTTCATTTCAATTTCCGTTGCTGCACCTACGCCAATGACAGCTACACCACCTGCAATTTTTGCTAAACGTTCTTGCAAAGTTTCTTTTTCAAATTCGCTCTTTTCTTCTGCAATTTGTGCTCTAATTTGTGCTACACGGTCTGCTATTTGTTGTTTATCTCCTGCACCATCTACAATAATGGTATTTTCTTTTTGAATTTTTACTTGTTTTGCTCTACCTAATTGTTCAATCGTGGTATCTTTTAATTCTAGACCTAAATCAGAAGTAATCACTTCTCCTCCTGTTAAAACTGCCATATCTTGTAGCATTGCTTTTCTCTTATCGCCATAGCCTGGTGCTTTTACGGCTACTACATTTAGCACACCTCTTAATTTATTTAATACAAGAGTAGATAAAGCTTCTGCTTCTACATCATCACAAACAATAACTAATTTTCCAGATTGTTGCATTAACGTTTCTAGTAATGGTAAAATTTCTTGAATGTTTGCAATTTTCTTATCAGTAATTAAAATATAAGGATTATCCATAACCGCTTCCATTTTTTCAGTATCGGTTACCATATATGGAGAAACATATCCTTTATCAAATTGCATTCCTTCTACAACATCTAATTCTGTATTAGAAGTTTTAGATTCTTCAATGGTAATAACACCATCTTTGGATACTTTTTCCATTGCTTCGGAAATTAACTTTCCTACTTCTTCACTATTAGCAGAAATACTTGCCACTCTTGCAATATCTTCTTTTCCGTTTACGCTACTACTAATTTTCTTTAATTCTTCTACTGCTTTTTCTACCGTTTTATCCATTCCTCTTTTAATTGCCATTGGGTCTCCACCTGCTGCTACATTTTTAACGCCTTCTTTAATCATGCTTTGAGCTAATACGGTAGCTGTTGTAGTACCATCTCCTGCTACGTCGTTTGTTTTGGTGGAAACTTGTTTTACCAGTTGTGCTCCCATATTTTCAAATGGATCTGGAAGCTCGATTTCCTTTGCAATAGTAACTCCATCGTTTGTAATTAAAGGAGAACCAAATTGTTTATCTAAAACTACATTTCTTCCTTTTGGACCTAAAGTTACCTTTACTGTATCTGCTAATTGGTTTACTCCATTTAATAAACTTTTTCTGGCATCTTCGCCAAATTTCATTTCTTTTGCCATAATAAAATTACCTCCTAATTTTTTATTTGATTGCTTTTGGGAACAATCTATTTAGTTTTATAGTACCAAAAAGAAACGTCCTAATGGTACATTATTCGATTACTGCTAATATGTCGCTTTGACTTACAATTACGAAATCTTCGCCCTCATATTTTACTTCTGTTCCAGCATATTTGCTTACAACTACTTTATCTCCTTTTTTTACTTCCATTTTTACTTTTTCTGTTCCTGGTCCTACTTCTAGTACCTCAGCAAATTGTGGTTTTTCTTTGCTACTTCCTGCTAAGATAATTCCACTTTTTGTTGTCTCCTCATTTTCTTTCATTTTAATCACTACTCTGTCTGCTAATGGTTTTAACATTTTACATTACCTCCTTATTTTTTAGAAAAACTATTGTCATTGAATAGTTCGTCTTAATTGATTTTTTGTTATATAATTAGCAGTCTTTATTCGAGACTGCTAATAATGTATACCCATTTCTAAAAAATGTCAATACTATTTTGTAAAATTCACATAGTTTTCACAAAATGGCTCTTTCTATTTTTATGCTTTCTATTTTGATTTCATACTTATTATTTTTTCAAACTAAAAAGAGGCCAATTGACCTCTTTTTAGTTTCTTACTGTGCATCAAATTCAAATATTTCCTTGATACTTTAAATCAATACTCTTAGTAAATTTTTATTTCATCATCTTCACTACATCCCCATAAATATAAAAACTACCTACAATAAAAGTAACTTTATTTTTTTGCTCTTTTGCATATAGAATTGCCTCTTCTAATGTTTTTGTCTTAAGATTTGCATTGCCTGCTATTTGCTTTGCTGTATGATATAATTCTTCTGCTACTACATATCTTTCTTTATCGTTTCCACTTGTAAAAACAAAAGTTGCACTTTTATCTTGTAATAGTTTTTGTATTACTGTTTTATAATCTTTTGTCTTTAAAATAGAAAGAATATAAATTTTTTCTTTTCCACTATAATATTGATTTACTGTATTTACAAAATTTGTGATAGCTTCTTCGTTGTGCCCTCCGTCATAAATGATAGTAGGGTCTTCTTGTAAAGTTTCAAATCTTGCTTTATGTATAACTGTAGAAAGACTTTTTCTTACTTTTTCATTTTTTATCGTGTAGCCTTGTTTTTCAATAATTTTGATTGTTTCTAAGCACACTGCTGCATTTTCAAACTGCTTGTCCCCTTTTAAATTCACTTTTATATCTTTTGTATCTTTATAATCAAATAATTGAAAATCTTGCTCATATCTTTTATTTTTTATATCTTGTTTTTTTATCGTAGTTAATTGATTTTTCTTTTGTTTACAAGTTTCTTCTATGATATTTTGAACAGATGACATTTGCTCTATTATAACCGTATTAGAATTTTCTTTGATGATTCCTGCTTTTTGTATCGCAATTTCTTCTAAAGTACTACCTAAGATTGCCATGTGGTCATAGCCAATGGAACTAATAATAGAGACCATAGGTTGTACAATATTCGTAGAATCATATAATCCTCCTAATCCTGTTTCTAATACGACAAAATCACATTTTTGTTCTGCAAAATAATAGAATGCCATGGTTGTTAATAATTCAAACAAAGTAAAATTTTCTTCCGCTATTTTATTATAGGTTTCTATCTTGCTTTCTATTTTTTGTATTATTTCTTCCATTTCTTTATCTTCTATGTTTTTATGATTGACACTAATTCTTTCATTATAGTCTATTAAATGAGGAGAAAGATATTTTCCTACCTTATAGCCATTTTCTATTAAAATATTGGTTAGCATTTCCGTAATGCTACCTTTTCCATTCGTACCTGCAATATGAATAATTTTTACTTTTCTTTCTGGATGATCTAATTCTTCCATCATATATTCCATTGCTTTTAACGTTGGTTTTTTTGTTGTTTGATAAAAGTTTTTAAAATATTCCTTTATATTCATAAAAAATCTCCTTTCTTTTTCATTCCACATGAAAAGGAAAGAAGATTTTTTCTTCTTTTTCTTTCACATAGCGGAATGCGAAAATAAATACGCAACTTTTTGTTTTGCCTTAGTAACAACTTCCCGTTTACTAAGTCTTAACGATTTATTTTCTACTCTATTTTTTTCTTAAAATATTCCTACAATATTTCCATTTTCATCTATATCTATTTGCTCTGCGGCAGGTTTTTTAGGAAGTCCTGGCATCGTCATAATTTTGCCTGTTAATACTACAATAAACTCTGCTCCTGCTTTTAATTTTACTTCTTTTACGTGAATGTTGAAAGGTTCTGTACATTCTAAATTTTTACTATCATCCGAAAAAGAATATTGTGTTTTGGCAATGCAAACTGGTAGGTTATTGTATCCTAGTTGTGTTATTTGTTCTATTTGCTCTTCTGCCTCTTTGGTGTATTCTACTCCCTCTGCTCCATAGATCTTTTTTGCTACTTTTTCAATTTTTGTTTTAATGCTATCTTCTAATGTATAAATCGGTTCAAAATGCTCTTTTTCTTCACACAATGCTACTACTTTTTTGGCAATATCTATTGCTCCACTTGAGCCTTTTCCCCATGCTTCTACTAAACTTAAAGTAACTTGTTTTTCTTGTAAAATTTCTTGCAAAGTACTAATTTCTTTTTCGGTATCTTGGTTAAATTTATTGATAGCCACTATGACATTTAAGCCAAATTTTTCTTTGATGTTTTCAATATGTTTTAATAAGTTTTTGCTTCCATTTCTTAATGCTTCGATATCTTCGTTTGCTAGTTCTTCTTTTGGCATGCCACCATGGTATTTTAATGCTTTAATGGTAGCTACAATCACCACGGCGTCTGGTGCTTTTTCTAATTTTCTTGTTTTAATATCTAAGAATTTTTCTGCTCCTAAGTCTGCTCCAAAGCCTGCTTCGGTAACGGTATAGTCTGCTAATTTTAAAGCAAGTTTGGTAGCTATAATGCTATTGCAACCATGTGCAATATTGGCAAATGGCCCTCCGTGAATAATGGCTGGTGTATGCTCTAAGGTTTGTACTAAATTAGGGCAGAAAGCATCTTTTAATAGAACGCACATAGCACCTTCTGCTTTTAAATCATGTGCTGTAACAGGCTTTCCTTCTTTGTTGTAACCAATGATAATATTGTTAAGTCTTCTTTTTAAATCTTCTAAACTCGTAGCAAGGCAAAAAATTGCCATAACTTCAGAAGCAACGGTAATATCAAAACCATCTTCTCTTGGCACAATATTTTTCTCATTCGATAGACCAGTATTTACTACTCTTAGTTGTCTATCATTTAAATCTACACATCTTTTCCACGTTACTTTTTCTATGTTTAGTTCATTTCCATTATAAATATGATTATCAATCATAGCAGATAATAGGTTATTGGCAGAAGTAATAGCATGTAAGTCTCCTGTAAAGTGCAAGTTAATGTCTTCCATTGGAGCTACTTGTGAGTAGCCTCCTCCTGTGGCACCACCCTTTATACCAAATACAGGACCTAAAGATGGCTCTCTTAATGCTAAAATAACCTTTTTTCCTATTCTTTTTAAGCCATCAGCAAGTCCAATGGAAATGGTTGTTTTTCCTTCTCCTAATGGAGTTGGGTTAATGGCTGTTACTAAAATCAATTTTCCATTTTCTTTATTCTTACATTCTTGCATTTCGTTTAAAGAAATTTTTGCTTTATATTTTCCGTAAGGCTCTATATTTTCTTCTTTTATTCCTAAGTCTTTTGCTACTTTTGTGATTTCTTCTAATTTTACTTTTCTTGCTATTTCAATATCTTCCATTTTCATCACCATTTCTTTCTAAAGGTACATATTATATTTGATTATACTATATCTTATTTTGTATTTTTTTACAAGATATATGATAAAATTAAATTTTCTTATAACGCAAAGAAGAGCTATTTCAGCTCTTCTTTGTATAACATTTTTAAAAAAAATTTAGTGATTTTTTCATATTGCCTTATTCAAAAGGGAAATAATTATAAAAAGAATTCTCAAATTCATCATCTAGATCTACATCGCCAATATCAGAAATTAATTCTTCTTGCTCTCTTCCATATACATCATAGAGTAAAAGAATAAGGTCAGATTTGTGTTTAAACAACTCTGGAATAGCAATATATGTTTTATCATCGCCCAATTTAATTTCTGTTAAAATGTAGATGTATTCTTCTACAAATGATTCTTGGATTTCTTCTTTCGTTAAGTCAAGATTTTCATCTCCTATAACAAACTCAAGAACTTTTTTTACCAATTTTTCCAGTTCTTTTTCATACTCTTTCAAGTCTTCTTGTTCTTCATCAATCTCTGCTATCCTTGCATTAATTGAGTCTTGAAATGTTTTAATATTGCAGATTTCATCTTCCGTATAAGATGAGGAATTTAAAGCAACTTCATCATACCATTGGTCTAATTCTCTGTCTAGTTCATCCTCTTCCTTCTGCAATTTTGCGTCCTTTCTCTTTATTTCTAAAATTTCAGAAACATAAGAAAGTGCACGATTGAATTCAAAAACTTTTAAATCCCGAATGTTTACGTTTGCCATAGCTCATGGCCCTCCTTTTTTAAAAAACTAATTCATAGTTACTTTTAAATACAATATTTAGTTGTATTCATAATATTACACTATTTATTGCTATTTGTCAATAAATAAAAAAGCGAGCCTTAGATTTTCTAGCAAATGGAAATTTTAAGAAAATCTTAGGCTCGCCATATTTATCTAGTACGGAAAGTCCTCCTACAAGGAGAACTTTCCTACTATATAAAAAAATAGAGGGGCGTCCCTCCTGTTTATCCAAAGATGATTCCTACTACTATACCTATTAGTGCACCTGCAAATACTTGCACGGGTGTATGTCCTAATACTTCTACTAATTTTTCTTGTACTTGCAAATTGGTTAATCCTGGTGTTTCAATTAGTTTATTTAGTAATTTTGCTTGTTTTCCTGCTGCTCTTCTTACTCCTGCTGCATCATACATAACTACACAAGCAAATATAACAGAAAGAGCAAAAATAGGAGAAGTAAGACCTTGCGTTTTTCCTATCATGGTGGCTAGTGAAGTAACCACTGCAGAATGAGAACTTGGCATTCCCCCTGCTCCTAAAATACGTTTAAAATTAAATTTATGTGTTACTACTAAATCCCATATTACTTTAAATAATTGAATAAAAAACCATACCAAAATTGGTACAATTAAATATTTATATTGCATTAAAAATTCCATAACAATCCCCTTTTGTCATTTTTATTCTTCTGCTACAAAGTTTTCTTCTTCTATTTTGCCATCTTTTTGCAAAAGAATGGTAATTTTCTTTTCTGCTTTTTCAATTATTTCACTACATTGTTTCGAAAGTTCCATTCCTTCTTCAAACTTTGCTACTGATTCTTCTAAACTTAAATCTCCTTTTTCTAATTCTGTGGCAATTGTTTCTAATTGTTTGATTGCCTCTTCAAATTTTACTTCCTTCATGATTGATTCCTTGTACCATATATATTTAGGTTTTTCAATAAAGTTACCTATAAACTTTCATCTTATATTTTTATGAGTTTTTCCTCTTTTAAATGATTTCTCGTTTTGTAAATGTTCCATTGTTCGTATTTACATTATAAAAAGCTAATGCTTCCGTTGTTTGGCTATTTCGCACTGTGATAATGTAATTACCATTTCCGTCAATACCATCTATTGAAAATTCAATATTAGCACCTTCTCCCCAGTCTTTTTTTACTAGTTCTAGTGCCTTTTCCTCTGCTGTTTTTGGGCTTTCTTCAAACGTTTCTGTGGAAATTACATTTTCCTCTGGTTGTGTTCCTTCTTCTGGTATAGAGTTTTCTACTTCTTGATTTACTATTTCATTGCTTTCTATTTCATTGGTTTGCTCATTTACTTGTTTATTTTCTTTTTGTTCTTCTTTATTAATTACATTTTTTTCTACATTACTACTGGTGTTTTTCGTATCTCCTGTAAAAGCAAATATGACAAGCACAAATAACATGAGTAGAATAATGATAACAATTCCTATATAAGTTGATTTTTTCATTGTTTTTTCCTCCTTTTTTATTTTACGTTTCTTTTTCTTGTTCTATTTCTCTAGTATTTTTGCTCCTTTTTGTCCATCTGCAAAACGTAAACTAATTTCATCTCCTGGTTTTAAGTCCTTACTACTTTTTATTAATTTTCCATGAAAATTTGCCATGCAATACCCTCTTGTTAAAGTCTTTAAAGGGCTTAAGGTATCTAATTTTGTCACCCATTGTAGCATATCATTTTTCTTTTCTGTTACTTTTAATTCAATACTATTTACCAAACGTTTCGTTTGCTCATCTAATACCATATAGCTTTCATTTACTTTCTGCATTGGGTTAGTAAAGGCTGCTATTTTCATGAATTTTTCATAGCGTAATTTCATCACTTCTAGTTTTTTCGATAAAGCATTTTTTAAGCGATTTTCATATCCTCTTAATTTTAGGGTTAGTTCTGCTATATTGGGCACAGCAAGTTCTGCTGCTGCCGATGGTGTAGGAGCTCTTAAATCCGCTACAAAATCCGCTATCGTAAAATCAGTTTCATGTCCTACCGCAGAAATAATAGGAAGAGAAGAATCATAAATAGCTCTTGCTACGATTTCTTCATTAAAAGGCCATAAATCTTCTAAAGAACCTCCCCCTCTTGCTAAAATTAAGACATCTACTAATTTTTCTTCATTCATTATTTCTATGGCTCTTGCTATTTTTTGAGCTGCTCCTTGCCCTTGTACAGGAACAGGAAATAATTTAATCGATACCTTTGGATTTCTTCTTGTGGAAACATTAATAATATCACGTATTACAGCACCTGTATTAGAAGTTAAAACACCTATTCCTTTTGGCATAAATGGGATTGGTTTTTTATGCATTTTATCAAATAAACCTTCTTGTTCTAATTTTGCTTTTAATTTTTCATATTCTGCATGTAAGTCACCAATTCCCTCTTGTTTCATTGCCTTTGCATAAATTTGATAAACACCATCTCTTTCAAAGACCGCTACACTTCCTAACACAATAACTTTCATGCCATCTTTGGGAACAAAATCTAAATGAGGAGTATAAGTTTTAAACATCACACATTTAATAAGAGAGTTTTCATCTTTTAACGTAAAGTACATATGTCCTGTATAATGATGTTTAAAATTTGAAATCTCCCCTTTAACTAATACATTATTCAAATATTCATCTTCTTGGAATTTACCCTTTATGTAAGTATTTAATTCTGTAACACTAATTGGATGATATTCCATTTTTTCTTTACTCCTCTTGACTTAAGTTTCTTTCTTTTACAATACTTGCTAAAATTCCATTGACAAAAGACTTAGAAGAATCATCTCCATATTTTTTAGCCAATTCCACTGCCTCATTAATTACCACCTTATATGGTAATTGTGAATAAATTAATTCAAAAATAGCTAATTTTAAAATAGCAAGATTAATTTTTGAAATTCGTTCCATAGTCCATTTTTCTTTTAAATGGTTTGCAATACATGTCGTAATTTCTTGTTTGTTCTTTTTTACACCTTGAAATACGGCTCGAATATAATCGGCTTGTTTGTGATTAGTAATTTCATTCTCTTTGATGAATAGTTCTATTTGCTCTTCATCCATTTCTTTTTGAATTTCACTACTATATAATAATTTAAATGCCAATTCTCTTGTTTCTGTTCGTTTCATTTAGTGTTCCCCTTTTATAATTTGTCTATCATATTTTTTACTTTATCTTTTACTTCTTCTTTGTTGATTTGAATGTAATTTCCTACATAAATTCCAATGGCAATTAAAATAATTCCCACCATTAATTTATAGAGTCCTGTACATAAAATTAGAATAGCAATTAAGGCTCCTATAATAGCTCCTCGATACTTCATCAAAAAGTTCTTAATTTCATTCATCTTTCCTTGTTCCTTCCTTTCTATGAAAGTCCCTTTTTTTATTGTTCTAGCCCTTGTGTTTCTTTCGTATGCAATTCTTTTATGCTAATATTTACTTCTTTTACTTCTAAATCAGCTGTTTTTTTAATAGCACTTTTTATTTTAGTTTGAAGATTATTTGATAATTCTTTAATAACAGCGTTTTCTTCTACATTTAGCATAACATAGACAATTAAATTTTTTTCCTCATCTAATATAATTTTAGAAGTAACATCTTTTGCACTTTCAAATCCACTGGCTACATTATTTACTAACTCTTCTAAAGTGGTTTTAGATATCACTAATTTTCCCTCTGCATTTTGTAATAAAATGCCATCTTTTATACCACCTATTTCGTTTTTATCTGTACTAAAGAAAATACATTTAATAGCAAGCACAATACATACAATAGAAATGGCTAAAATAATATTCGTAGTAACTTGATCATTCAAAACTAATTTTATTACATCATATACCGTATCTGGTGACAACCACCCAAATATTAGTAAGCATATAATAACAGAAATGATTAGAATGAGATTTGAAAAAATGATTAACCCAATTCGATCTAAAATTTTCATTCTTTTTTCCTCCCTTTATCTTTTGCAAAGGGTGCGTTTTTTAAATCGCACCCCGCTTTTTTTATTCTTCTACTTTGGTTTCTTCTACTTCTTCTTTGGTATCTGTGTTAACACCTTGTACATGTACATTTACTTCTACAACATTTAGACCTGTCATAGTTTCTACTGCTTTTTTTACTCTGTTTTGAATTTCAAATGCAACATCTGGAATTCTAACACCATATTCTACAATAATGTTCACATCTATTTTGGTATCTTTTTCTCCTACTTCTACTTTAATTCCTTTTGCTAGGTTTTTCTTTCCGCTTAAAACTTCAGTAATTCCACCTGCAAATCCTCCTGCCATTTCTGCAACTCCTGGTACTTCTGCTACAGCAACACCAGCAATGACAGCAACAACATCATCGGCTATTTTTATTTCGTTTGTATCGGTAGATAATGCAATTTCTCCGTTTTCTACTACTTCTTCTTTTTCTTCTTTCTTTTCTTCCATCACAAAAACCTCCTTATATTTTTCTTTTTGTGTGCTTTTTTTGATACTATAAGTATACCAATATCTTTTTGTTTTTACAACACTTTTTTATAATTTTTTCGTTAAATTTATTTGCTATTATATTTTATGTTTTTTATTGATTATTTTATGTTATTATGATATAATTTTAAGCGTAACTTAAAATAGTTTCTTTTAAAAACAAGGAGAATTGCAAATGCAAAAACGGACCTTGAAAAATTTAATATTGGAAGATGAGGATTATATCTTTGGTGGCGACCTTGCCATTAAAGGCAATATCAATATCAAAAATGGAAGTCTGATTGTTTCCGGCAAAATTGTTTTTGCAGGTGATTATGCTTCTATTTCCATTGTAGGCGGAGACATTGCTTGTGAAAGTTTTGAAAGTAGAGCAGATATTCTCATACGCGATGGCAACATTTGTGTTAAGTCTTTGAAAGTGCAAAACATTGACTCAGATGGAAATGTTGAAGTAAATGGAAATTCCTCTGTATTTGATATTCATGCTCTAAACTATTTGGTTGCTGGGAATAATTGTTCTCATGATATTACTATTATGCAGGACTTCCATGTGCTTGGCCGCAATGATTCTTGTGATATTAATGCGTATGATGTTTTGATTGGAAATGGCAATTGGTCCAGTGACATTCAAGCAGATCATATTCTCATTGAAGGAGATAATAATTCTAGTGATATCAAAGCACACAATGTTTCCATTTTAGGAGACAATGATTCTTTGAGTATTGAAGCAGATTATGTTTTTATTGAAGGTGATTGTAACCTTTATCATAAAAGCATCACTGCTAAAACATTTCATTACGATGGCGAAATTATCAATTGCTCTTCTATGAATATTGAATGAAATGCAACAAACCCCACTATGTTATTACATAGTGGGGCTGTTGTTTTACTCTAATATTTCTCCTGCCATCATTGTATTTCCTCTTAGGAAGTCTCCTATTGGCATTCTTTTTGCATTTTCGCCTTGTATTTCTTCTACCTCGATAATTCCTTCTTTTGCTTTAATAAATAAGCCTTTCTTATCACTTGCAAATAAAATAACTCCTTCGGCTACCTCTTGTAATTTATATAAATATTCTTCTAGTTCTGGAAATAAGGAAACTAGCTCTTGCTCTGTTTTTACTTTTACTTTCCATAGTTTTAATTTCTTTCCATTTAAGAAAGTATAGGCTCCCATAATAGGGTTTAAACCTCTTACTAAATTATGAATTTCTTCTGCCGTTTGTTCTCCCCAATTTATTTTTGCCATTTCTTTCTTTAACATTGGCGCTAAACTAAAATTTTCTCCTTGTTTTGTCCTTGTAACTGCTCCTGCTTCTATTTGTTTTAAAGTTTCTACTAAAAGTCTTCCGCCCATTTTAGAAAGTCTGTCCCAAAGCTCTCCTGTTGTTTCTTCCCTTCCTATTTCCGTTTCTTCTTTTAGAATCATATCTCCTGTATCCATGCCAATGTCCATGTACATAGTAGTAACACCTGTTGTTTTATCGCCATTTAACACAGCCCATTGAATTGGTGCTGCCCCTCTATATTTTGGAAGAAGTGAAGCATGCACATTGATACAACCATATTTTGGAATATCTAAAATTTCTTTTGGTAAAATCTTTCCATAAGCAACTACGCAAATAACATCTGGATTTAATTCTTGCACTGTTTGTAAAAATTCTATATTGTTTTTGACTTTTTCTGGTTGATAAATAGGAATGTTTCGTTGTATGGCATATTCTTTTACCGGAGAAAATACCATTTTCATTCCTCTTCCTTTTGGTTTATCTTGGTTCGTTACAACCCCGATTACATCATAATTTGCTTCTATTAAACTTTTTAAAGACTCTTGTGCGAAGTCTGGTGTTCCCATAAACAAAACTCTAAGCATATTACACTCCTTTTTTTATTAAACCCTGTTCCTAATTGTCCTTTGGTTCTACATATTCTAACGTGCCTGGTATCATTTTTTCTACAAAAGTAATGCCATTTAAATGATCTATTTCATGACACAAAGCTTGTGCTAGTAAATCTTTGGCATCAATTTTTATTTTTTTACCATTTTCATCTAAAGCTTCTACTTTTACTTCTTTTGGTCTTATTATTTTGGCATATTTATTAGGAAAACTTAAGCAACCTTCTTCTACTTCTTGTTCTCCCTTTTCTTTTAAAATAACTGGATTAACTAACTTCATTGGTCCTTTTTCATCGTATAAATCTATCACAATAAGTCTTTTTAAAATACCTACTTGTACAGCAGCTAATCCTACTCCATTGTATTTATGCATAGTTTCTACCATATCGTCTAATAATTCTCTTATTTTATCATCTACGGTTTCTACTTCTCTTGACTTTTTCTTTAATATTTCGTCTCCTTCTTCTCGAATACTTCGAATTGCCACTTTTATTTCCTCCTTTTTCTAATGTCTCTTTGTGTCTCTTTGGGGACGTTTCCTAAAGAGACATTATTTCATTTTTAAGCATTTACTATTAAAAAATGTGAAATATTTTCAATTTTAATGATTTTATAGTTTTTTTCTTGCTATATTGGCTATTTACTAACATTTAATAGTGAATGTCTCTTTAGGAAACGTCCCCAAAGAGACATCACATCATGTTTGATGGATTGATTTCTATGGTTTGTGTTATCTCTTTTTTTCCTTCACATTCTACTAATGCATCGTGCAATAATTGATTGATCTGCTCATTATAAAGGCATTTAATAATCATACGAAAGCGATATTTGTTTTTTATTTTATCAATTGGTGCTGGCACAGGACTATATAATAGAATGCCTATTTTTTCTGAAATAATTCTGTGTTTTAAGTATTCATGCATTTTTTTTGCCTGTTTTATGGCTTCTTGCTGTTTTTCGCAAGTAAATCCAATTACTATTATATCGCAAAAAGGTGGATATTTCAACTGTTTTCTAATCCCTATTTCACTTTCATAAAAGGCTTCGTAGTTTTGTAATTTTGCTTGTTCTATAGCTAAATTATCCGGATTATAGGTCTGTATTATCACTCTTCCTGCTAATTTTTCTCTTCCTGCTCTTCCTGCTACTTGTGTTAAGATTTGAAAAGTCCTTTCATTGGCACGAAAGTCTTCTATATTTAGGCTGCTATCTGCTGCTACAACGCCAACTAGAGTTACGTTTGGAAAATGGTGACCTTTTACGACCATTTGCGTTCCAATGAGAATATCGATATGATTTTCTTTAAATTGGTTTAGTATTTCTTCATGAGAATTTTTTTTGCTCATGGTATCAACATCCATACGAATGGTACTTGCCATAGGAAATAATTTATGTACTTCTTCTTCTAGTTTTTGTGTTCCAGTTCCAAAGTAACGAATATTTTGGCTATGGCATTCTGGACAAATGGTTACTTTTGGCTCTTCATAACCGCAATAATGACATTTTAATTTGTCCTGTTTTATGTGATACGTCATGGTGATATTACAATTTTTACATTTTACCGTGTAACCACAGTCTCGGCACATGACAAAAGTAGAATACCCTCTTCGATTTAGAAACAAAATCGTCTGTTCTTTTTTTTCTAAATTATGCTTAATTTCTTCTTGTAATTTCATGCTTAGCATCGAACGATTTCCTTTTTGCAATTCTTCTCTTAAATCGATGATTTCTACCGTTGGCAAATGAGAATGATTGGCCCTGTTTGTTAATGTTAATAATTCTATTTTTCCTTCTTTGGCTTGATAATAGCTTTTTATATCAGGAGTAGCACTTCCTAAAACCAAAGGACAATGATTTTGTTTTGCTAACATTTCTGCTATTTCTTTGGCATTATATTTTGGTGTCATTTCAGATTGATAGGAACTATCGTGTTCTTCGTCTATGATAATAATTCCCAAATTTTGAACTGGCGCAAAGATAGCAGATCTTGCTCCAATGATAATATCTACTTTACCAGATACAATTTTATGCCAAGCATCATAACGCTCTCCTAGAGATAATTTGCTGTGAAGCACAGCTATTCTTTCTTTTCCAAACCTTGCCATAAAGCGCTCTACCATTTGTGGTGTAAGAGAAATTTCCGGCACTAGCATAATGCTCGTTTTTCCCTTATTTAATACTTTTTCAATGGTTTGTAAATAAATTTCTGTTTTACCGTGAGCCTGTTATTCCAAATATTAAGAATTTAGCAAATATTTCATCATCAATGGTCTTTTCTATTTTTTTATAAGCTTCTTCTTGTTCTTCTGTAAAAACTAATTTTTCTGCTCTTTCTACCTCTTTTTCTAAAAAAGGATTTCTTTCTACTTGCTTTTCTACCATTTCAATATAGCCATTTTTTTCTAATGTTTTTATAATCGCTCTTGAAGTATCTGTAAATATTTCTAAATCACTGACCGTAATTGCATCATTTTCCATTAGGAAACGTAAAATACGAATTTGCTTTTCCGATTTTAGTTTTTTGGTTTCTATATCAAATTCAATTTCTTCTTCCTGTTTTTTTAAATAGACAAAACGATTCGTTTTTTCTTTCATTCTGTTTTCTATGTTGGTTGTTTTCGTGCCAGGTGGTAACATTAATTTAATACTATCTGATAAATTACAAAAATAACGTTTTGCCATCCATTTAGCAAGTCTAATCTTTTCTTCGTTTAAAAAAGGATTTTCTTCTAATGAAACAATTTTTTTTGTTTCATAAGAAGATTTTTCTTTTAGTCCTACTACAAAACCTTCTTCTAATATTTTTCTTCTTCCAAAAGGAACCAAAACACGATTGCCAATTTTGATTTTTTTTATCATTTCTTCTGGTACTTGATAGTCAAAGGTTCTATCTAACTCTTTTGCTTTGGAATTTAAAATAATTTCTGCAATCATGCTTTTCTCCTTTCTTTTCTATTTTTCTATCAGTATATCAAATTTTTTTCTTAAAAACAAGAAAAAACTAGTTCTATTTTCATAAAACTAGTTTTTTCTATCCTGTTAGAATTTTCATTAGAGCCTCCACAATATTTAGTTTTTCAGTTCAAAAAAAATTTTAAGTTGTCGTAAATTTCAGCCTCTTTCAATTTTTTACACTGAAGCAAATCTGCAGAGGTTTTGAGCTCTAAGAATTCCCTAGGATGTACCCGGCATATAATTACTACGCCGTTACTCAGAAACTCTAAAGCTTCATTTTCGTTTACTTCTGCAAGTTTTTTTACATCACTTGCTTCCATATCCAGCCTTTTCATTTCTGCCTCCTTTTTAGGTGTCCTAATACATTATTTATTAGGATGATTACTTATGCGACATATTTATTATACTATTTTTTCTTGTTTATGTCAATTCTTTTTTGTAAATTTTTGGTATTTTTTCTAGATGGTTTTCCTTTTTAATTAGTGTCAAGAAGTTTCGGAAAACTTTAATACAAGTTTTAAATATATAATAAAGCTTAGAATTAATAATAAAGT
>CANQTK010000020.1 GCA_947626735.1 uncultured Clostridia bacterium | reverse complement strand
TATGTTTTTTCAATATCTTTTTTTAAAAAAATTAATGCAGACATTTTATTTTTTGCCTACATTAATTTTACACTTACCTTTAAAAAAGAGATTTTTGGGACGGGCTCAAAAATCTCTTTTTTTATTTTCTATTCTAATAACTTTGGAAGTTTTGTTGTTGCTACAATTTGAAAAGCATTTTCCACTTCAATTATTTCTACTTCTGTTTTATCATATAACCTATGTACTGCCAATTGTGTAATTAAATTTTGCTCTACTTTTTCTACTTGTTGCAACGCTTCCTGCCTTGTGAAAAATTCCTTTCCCTGCCCATATTCATAGGCCCGCGAAGTTTGTTTCATTTCCTTATATTCCATAAGAAAATTCTCCTTTCTTTTTTTGTTATTATACTCTCTTTTTCTTCTTTTTGCAAGATTAGCCAATCCATATTTTTAAAATGATGAATAAAATTACTCCGTGGAATTCCTAAAATGCCTGCTATAATGGCAGTTCCTATATTTAAGCCAATATGAAATCCAAAAAAATTTCCTATTACATTCACCAAAAAAATAAGAATTCCTCCTAAAATAGAATTTCCTATTATTTTAGCTATACTTTTTAAAGGAAGAATAAAAAACCTTCCCATAATAAATAGAAAAATGATACATGCCATATAAACAAGTATGCTATTGATTTCCAAAACCATCACCTTTTTTCTTTTTATTTTATTTGTATGATGGTTTTGGGACAAATATTCCTAAATGGCTTGATTATACCTTAAGTCAATTTGCTCAATCATATCTAGTACTAATCCTTTTTCTTTTGCTTTTTTTACTAAATAATCATATTTTGCTCTTGTTGCTTTAATTTGATAGGTATAATAATCAATTAAATCTTCTTGTGCATATTCAAAATTAAGGTTCGCTACCTCTAACTCTTTTTTTGTTTTTATAATGCTAAGCATTAACTCTATTTCCTTTTCTTGTTCTGTTTTTTCTACCATTTTTATTTCTTGCTGATATTCTTCTTCCATTGTTCTTTTTCTCTCCTTTATTTGACCTTATTAGTAGTATATTCATTTTTTTCCAACTTATTCTTATTTTAGGAAAATAAGGTATAAAAAATAATTCCTATCGATTGAATTACATATAAATTTAAAACATTAGAAGTAAATAAATTGTTGGTTGCTTCTACTACACCTAGCAAATCATTTTTGGCTTTACGATAATGTTTTTGCGATTCAAAAAAAGTAATTAATTCCGGAATGCTAGTAATAAAACCTAAAGCAATTCCTAACATTGTCTCTGGAATGTGAAAAAAAGTAGCTAATGTTGCTAATGAATGACTTAAGGCATTTCCTATTACGTATAAAGAAATACTCGTAAGTAGAAGATAAAAAGAAGATAATACCACTACTTTTGTTTTTCCTTTTACCCACTTTTTCTCTTGCTCTATTTTTTCTTGTATTTGACTATTTTCTTTTTTTAAATAAAGTTGATGCGCATTATAATTTATATCATAGAATAACACACATAATAAAATCAAAACAGGAACTATAGAAAGAGAAAATTCTATATTTACTAATAACAATAAAATAGGAAATAAAATGGTAATACTAACTAAAATTAAATCAATACGAATTGCCATATTTTTTATGACTTTTTGATTATGATTCATAAATATTGAAGCACTATATTGTAAAAAATTAATGACATTAGAACTAATAATATTATAAACACTAGCACTAACCAGTCCTGTTATAGCAGAAAAGGAAACCGTTAATAATTCTGGCACAGAAGTAGCTATGCCTGCTATATTCCCTACTGTTTTGGCAGACAAATTTAATGCTTCTGCTAATTTGCGAAGCAAACTTACTAAAATGTATTTGGCAATAATTACAATAAGGAACGAATTGATCAAAAATTTTATGCTTTCTAGTAACATACTCTCTCCTTTTTACTATATTTTCCCAACCTTTCTTTTTTATGCAAAAATAAGAAGACATTGTGTGTCTTTTTATTTTTGTAAAAATTTCAAGTAAAATCATTGAATTTCTACTCTTTTTGTGCTAAAATGCGAATATTAAAAAGAGGTGTTTTTCATGTTAGATATTAAATTTGTAAGAGAAAATCCGGAAATTGTAAAAGAAAATATCAAGAAAAAATTTCAGGATTATAAACTTGGTTTGGTCGATGAAGTCATTGCACTAGATACCAAAAACAGAGAAATGAAACAAAAAGGAGACGAGCTTAGAACTTCTAGAAATACGCTAAGTAGCCAAATTGGAAATTTTATGAAAGAAGGCAAAAAGGAAGAAGCAGAAGAAATTAAGCAAAAAGTAAAACAAATTAATGAAGAATTAGTGGGAAATGAAAAATTAGAGGAACAATATACTAGTGAAATCAAAGAAAGAATGATGAAAATTCCTAACATTATTCATCCATCTGTTCCTATTGGAAAAGATGATAGCCAAAATGTAGAAATTCAAAAATATGGAGAACCTATTGTTCCAAATTATGAAATTCCTTTTCATGGGGAAATTTTGGAACGTCTTGGTGGTATTGATTTCGATTCTGCTCGTAGAGTAGCTGGAAATGGGTTTTATTATTTAATAGGCGATATTGCAAGACTTCATTCTGCTGTTTTAACTTATGCTAGAGATTTTATGATTAACAAAGGATTTACTTATTGCATTCCCCCTTATATGATTCGTTCTGATGTTGTAACTGGTGTTATGAGTTTTGAAGAAATGGATGCCATGATGTATAAAATTGAAGGAGAAGATTTATATTTAATTGGTACTTCTGAACATTCTATGATTGGTAAATTTAAAGGACAAATTTTAAATAAAGAAAATTTGCCTTATACTATGACTTCTTATTCTCCTTGTTTTCGCAAAGAAAAAGGTGCCCATGGTTTAGAAGAACGTGGTATTTACCGTATTCATCAATTTGAAAAACAAGAAATGATAGTGGTTTGTGAACCAGAAGAAAGCTATGAGTGGTACGACAAAATGTGGAGTTATACGGTAGAGCTATTCCGCAGTATGGATATTCCTGTTCGCACCTTAGAATGTTGCTCTGGAGATTTAGCTGACTTAAAAGCTAAAAGTTGTGATGTAGAAGCATGGAGTCCTAGACAGAAAAAATATTTTGAAGTAGGAAGTTGTTCTAATTTAACCGATGCACAAGCTAGAAGACTTGGTATTCGTATTAAAGGAGAAAAAGGAAACTACTATGCTCATACGTTAAATAATACCGTTGTTGCTCCACCTCGTATGCTAATTGCGATTTTGGAAAATCATTATCAAGAGGATGGAAGTATTGTTGTTCCAGAAGTGTTACGTCCTTATATGGGTGGTCTTGAAAAAATTACTATGAAAAAATAATCCTAAAGGAGTAAGAATATGTTAGTCAAAAATCCAGAATTTAAAATATCTGCCGTGTCATCAAAACAGTATCCAAAAGATTATCTTCCTGAAATTGTACTTGTAGGAAAATCAAATGTAGGAAAATCTTCTTTTATTAATACTATGGTAAATCGAAAAAAGCTTGCTAGAACTAGTTCAGAGCCTGGCAAAACAAGACAAATTAATTTCTACGACATGGATCAACAATTTTATTTTGTAGACTTACCCGGCTATGGTTATAGTAAAATGTCCAAACAAGAACAAGTTAAAGTTGGCACTTTTATTGAAGAATATTTAAATACCAGCAATCATATTGCTTTGATTATATTTTTACTAGATATTAGGCATGAACCTACCCAGAATGATAGAATGATGTATCGTTATATTATTGACTCAGAAAGGCCTTGTCTTGTTCTTTGTAACAAAGCAGATAAAATTGCCATTACGAAAGTAGATAAACAAGTCGAAAACTTACAAAAGGCATTAAATCCTTTAAAAGATTTCACTTTTTTACCATTTTCTTCGGAAAGAAAAATTTATACAGAAAAAGTGTGGGAAGAAATAGAAAAATATATAAAAAATAATATATAAATATTGCTCAAAAAAGAAAGCAAAAATTTCAAAAGTGAAATATTTGCCTTCTTTTTTTATTACATTTGTAAAACTTCAAACTCGCATTTTCCTTTTCTTCTCATTTGTTTGTTGTGTATAGCTGCATTTATGGCATTTGCTATGTTTTGACTAGATTCAGAGGGAAATGCATACCTTATATCTTCAAGTTTCACAAAATTATTATGTGTTAATACATAATATAAAATTCTACCTTTGAGATAAACGTTATAGCATCCTTCTTGATCTTTTTGCTCTTTTAAGTATTTCGAGCCAATGGCATTTAGTAATGTTGGAAGTTTATCTACCTCTTGTGGAAATTTAGATTCAACAGCCATAACTAAGAAATGATCCCTCTCCATGATGTAGTCAAGTAATACTTTGTACTCTTCATCTTCAAATATACCAAAAGGAGATTGATAAATCTTGTAATTGTCTCCTTCTTTTTGAAGTTTCTTGTTTTGTACTAGAACATCTAATATTGGTGTTACTACTTCAGGTTCTATATTTAATTTATGAACAACCTCGTCTTTCGTCATTTGCCAATCTGTTGTTTGAAAAAAGTTTAAAACCTGTTGCCGTATTTCTTCACTAATTTCTGTTTGAACCGTTTTTTCTTTTGTTTCTTGTCCTTCTTGTTCTTCTTCACCTTGTTTTATTGTTCCTTCTGCTTTTGCTATCCAGTATCCTCTTCCTACTTTTTCAATTTTACCTTGCTCACATAATATCCTTAAAGTGTGATAAAGATTCTGTAAGTTTATGTTGTCTCCCACTGTTGCAATAATTTCTGCATTGGATAGAACTCTCCCCTCCTGCTGCATAAAAAGTAAAATTCTATCTTTTACCGTTTGCTTTTTGCATGCGTCCTTTTTGGCAGGTTGTCTAGCTATTTGTTTTGAAGCTTCTTTGCTATTTTTTGCAGTATCTTCTTTTGTTATTGTAGGAACTATTTTCTGACCTTTCGCCTTAGAATAAGGTTGTATGGTTACTAAATTAAGCAAGCCTTCCATAATTAACATTTTGATGATATTAACCACAATGTCATTATCCAGACAAGCTTTCATACAGAAAGGTTCTTCTTGAAGAAGAATACGAAGGCCTATATCTTTTTCTATTACTGCTAAAATCTTCCGTTTTACATCTTTTTCTTTTGTTTGAATGACTACTATGTTTTCATTGTTTTTCATAGCTTTCCTCCCTTTCTTAAGCACATACAAATTTGTTTAATGCTACCTTTACTACAATATAGGATAAATTATAACACAACTTAAAAAATATGTCTACTTGTTTACAGAAAAAAGAAAGATTTGGAATACATCCAAATCTTTCTTTTTTAGTTTTGAGAAAAATTTGAACGTGTCTCAAATCCTTCTTCTTTTTTTGTTATCATCTTTAAAGCTTTTGGTCTTTCTACCATAATCACATGACCACACCCTAAACACTTTAATTTAAAGTCTACTCCTACTCTTATAATTTTCCATAATTTGCTACCACATGGGTGCTGTTTTTTTGTTCGTACAATATCCCCTATTTGATATTCCATATTATGCTTTTTCCTCCGTCCCCAAAAACAGTTTTTCAAAGCGATTTTTTATTCTGTCTTTTCCTAATACTTGCATAATTTCATATAAGTCTGGTGTATTACTTCTAGAAGTTAAGGCTACTCTTAATACCGTACTAATATCACCTACGTGACCTGGCCATTTTTCTGGCTCTTGCTTAAATTCTTTGACTTCCCTTGCATAACCAAGTTCTTCACTTAAGTCTTTTATTTTATCAAACCATGTTTGTTTGTCATCGTTTTCATGATAGTATTTTTCCATATATAATGTTAAAATCTTTTTAATTAGCTCTTTGTCTGTTATTTTTTGGAATTCATATTGTCTTTCTTTTTCTTCCCATTTTTTATCATACATATATTCAATATTTTCTTTGACATCAGACCATTTTGCAATATCTTTTCTAGGTTTTGCATTTCCTCTTTCAATACCAAATACTTTTAAAGCATATTCTTTATCTTGTAATAGTTCTAACAATTCTGCATCATAGTTTTTAGCCCAATGATATGCTTCTTCATAAATTTGTTCTGCTGTATATTTTGAAATGACTGTTTTTGAAATGTCTAGAATTTTTACAATATCAAACAATGCTCCACTTACACTCATTTTGTTTAATTGTAATTCAAATTCGTCAATACTAGCATTTGGGTTTTGTTTTCTCCAAGTTTCAAAATTCGAATTAGCAATATTAAGCAAGTATTCTACTACTGCCTCTTTTGGCACACCAATTTCAGTGTAGTAGCTTACTGCTGCTTCTGGGTCTTTACGTTTACTAAGTTTACGTTTGCCTCCTTCGTCTTCTTTCATAATTGGGGCAATATGCGCATATTTTGGTGCTTTAAAACCTAACATTTGGAATAATTGTAAATGAAGTGGTACAGAAGATAGCCATTCATCTCCACGAATTACATGAGTGGTTCCCATCAAATGGTCATCTACCGCATGTGCAAAGTGGTAGGTTGGAAGTCCATCTGCTTTAATAATGACAATATCTTGATCATTTTCTGGAAAATCTACATTTCCTTTTATGACATCATGGTGTTTTATTTTTCTATCTTCTCTTCCTTCTGATTTTAGGCGAATAATATAAGGTTCTCCCTTTTTTATTTTTTCAGCTGCTTCTTCGACGGTTAAATTTCGATATTTTGCCCAAACCCCATAATAACCTGGTCTAATTTTAGCCGCTTCTTGTTTTGCTCTCATTTCCTCTAACTCTTCAGGAGTTGCAAAACATGGATAGGCTTTTCCTTGTTCTAATAAATATTTTGCATAAGCTTGATATATGTCTTTTCTTAGCGATTGTTTATAAGGGCCGTAATCTCCTATTTCATCTGTTTCACTTATCATTCCTTCGTCTGGCGTTAAGTCAAAATCTCTTAATGATGCAATAATGCCTGTTACACCTTTTTCGACTTCTCTTTTTTGATCGGTATCTTCTACTCTTAAAAAGAATACCCCACCGGTTTGTTTTGCCATTTTTCTAGCAATAACGACTTGGTATAATGACCCCAAGTGAACAAATCCTGTTGGGCTTGGAGCAAATCTTGTGACAATGGCTCCTTCTGCTAAATCTCTTTTTTTATATTTTTCCTCATAATAAGAAATAGGTTTTGCCTCTGGAAATATTAAATTGGCTAATTCTTGATAATTCATTGTTTTCTCCTCTTGTTCTAATTTTTGCCTATTATATCAAAGTTTTTTACCATTTACAAGACGTTATATAGAAATTTTATATTTTACGCCTAGGAGAATTTTAGTAAAAAACAGGAATCACTTTGTTGTCATATTTGAATAAATATGATAACATATTAACATATAAAAGAATGGAGAAAGTACGATGCGAATTTTAAATTTAATTAGTTTGTTAGGATTACTTGTTTTCATTGGTATAAAAGAAATACAGGAATATGTAAGTAAAAACAAAAAACAGGAAAAAAAATCAAATCTCGATGATTTTTTTAATCAACATGATAAGAAAATATGGATTATTTTTGCTATTGTGTTTTTCATTAGCATTGTTTATAAATTTGGAGAACTTCCCACTTATCTTGGTGTAGACGAAGCTGGTGGAGCATATGATGCTATGAATATTGCTCGTTATGGAGTGGACCGCTATCTAAATTCTTTTCCTGTTTATTTAATCAATTTTGGTGGTGGACAAAGTGTACTTTATTGCTATTTAACAGCAATTTGTATAAAACTATTTGGTGCTAATATCATTTCTTATCGTTTGCCTATGCTAGTAGTGTATTTCATTGCAATGATATCTTCTTACTTATTTGTTTCTAAGTGTAAGGATAAAAAAACTGCTTTATTATTTACGTTTTGTATTTTAACCTGCCCTTGGAACGTGGTTAATACAAGGCAAGCATTAGATTGTAACTTATATGCTGGAATGTTTATGCTCGATTTATTTTTGATGAACATTGCTAGAAAAAACTATCAATACATTTTGGCAGGAATTTCAGTGGGAATTACTTTATACACCTATTCCTTAAGTTGGATTTCCTTACCTATTTTTTTACTAGTTTGGTGTATTTATATGTTATACTTAAAGAAACTAACATGGAAACATCTAGTTTTATTTGCCCTTCCAATTACTTTACTGGCAGCACCACTCATTTATTTTCTATTGGTTAATTATAATATTGTTCCAGAAACACAAATTGGTATATTTACCATTCCAAAGCTTTATGAATTTAGAGCAAATGAAATTGCAATATCTAACATTTGGAACTATGGATTAGATAGTTTAAAAACAATTTTTTTATGTCAAAATACCGTTTATCCATTATATCTTTTTTTGTTTTTAATAGGCTATTTCTTTTCTGTTATACAAGCTATTAAAAGTATTCGAAAGAAAGAATATCATATAAATGCTGTTATGGTAATTGCTTTTTCTACTATTTTACTAGGAAGCCTTTTGTCTCATATTACTACACCAAATAAAGCCAATGTTTTATATTTTCCTATTTTATATTTTGTTAGCATTGCCATTTTAAAACTTTTTGAAAAAACAAAAATATTGTTTATTCTAACTATTTTCATCATTTGTATTTTATTTATTCACTTTGAATACCAATATTATACTAATGATGCTTATCATATTTCTTCTATTGTTTATGAAGACAACAGTTTTTATGAAGTTACCAAAAAATTAGAAGAAAATGAACAAACAAAGAATAAGCAAAAGCATGTTATTACCATAAAATCTTGTCTTTATATTTATCAACTCTTGGTGAATGAAATTTCTCCTTATGAATATCAAAATAGCTTTACACAAGAAATTTATGGTCCTAGCATTTTCATTACACAAGTACAAAATTATCACTATTACCATTATCGTATACATAGGACTAAATTTTTACAAGAAGCTCTACAAGAAAAAGATGCTATTTTTATCATTTCAGATGTACTAACAACCTTATTAGAAGATAAAAATTTTAAAAATTATAGTAGTATAAAATATAAGGATTTAATGGTATTGATACCTAAAAATTCCGGTATTGATTTAGAGACAATTTTGAATCCTTCCTAACTATTTTTTTAAATTTTAAAGGAAACAATTTTTATCATCTTGCCTTGTTTAGTAGAATTGACAATACTCTTAATTTCATTTATATGATTTCCTTTCTTAAAAAAAAGAGGGCAGAAGAATTATCTTCCGCCCTTTGAGGACTAAAGAAGCTCCGCCTTCATAAGAAATCTTTCGAGTCCTACCAGGTCATCCAGTGACCTGATAAATTTGTCACGGATGTTTTTAAAGCCTTCCGCCCGCAGGTAATCTTCGACAGTCATGTTAGCCGCATTTGCAGCCTTTACAATTCTTTCCTCAATAGACATTTTTATGTCCTCCTTTATATTTGATACCTTTATTATACTATATTTTTGCACAAAAGTCAATTTTCTGTAAACATAGACTTTTATTTTGGAAATTTTTTACATTTTGTATTGCTTTTTATGTAAAATTATGTTATAATGAATTTATTCTTAAATAGGAGGTTACTCACATGCCCACAACCACAGATTTTAAAAACTCAGAAATGGATGACATCGATGATGTTGTTCGCAAGCAGTTGCTTCAGAAAGAGTTTAATACGAGCATTGACAGCTTGTCTGCTCTCTACTCTTCGGCAATGCAGTAACACAAAAACAGCTCTCGTAATTGAGAGCTGTTTTTTGTATTTATAAAGACATAATAATAGGCAATATCATTGGGTTTCTTTTGGTTTTTTGGAAGATATAGTCTCGAATATGGTCTTTTAACGTAGATTTAATGGTTGACCAATCACGAATGCCTCTATTTTCTAATAATTGAACCTCTTCTCGAATAAATCTTTTTACTTCATCCATTAAGTTTTCGGATTCTTTTACATAGACAAATCCTCTTGAAATGACATCTGGTCCTGCCACAATTTCGCCAGTTGCTTGGTCCATCGTCATGACAATAACAATTAAACCATCTTGTGACAAATGTTGACGATCACGAAGTACCACATTTCCTACATCTCCTACACCATAACCGTCCACTAATATTTTACCGCATGGCACAGTTCCTGTTTGTTTTGCTTCTTGTTCATTCATTTCAATAATGCGTCCATTGGTACTCATGAAAATATTTTGTGGTTCTACGCCCATCATTTTGGCTGTTTCGCTATGTGCCATTAATTGCCTATACTCTCCATGCACAGGAATAAAGTATTTTGGCTTTGTTAATGCTAAAATTAATTTTTGCTCTTCTTGGCAAGCATGGCCAGATACGTGAATATCAGCAAGGGCACTATAAACTACTTCTGCTCCAATTTGAAGTAAATCATCGATGACTTTCGATACAGATTTTTCATTTCCTGGAATTGGGTTTGCCGATATAATAATTAAATCGTTTGGTGTAATTACGATTTTTTTGTGTTCGCCTGCTGCCATTCTTGTTAAAGCAGACATCGTTTCGCCTTGGCTTCCTGTTGTAATAATGACTAATTGTTCGTCTGTATAGTGATGAATCATATCAATATCAATAAAAATATTTTCTGGTACATCAATATAACCAAGCTGTCTTGCTGTTTCTATCATATTAATCATACTTCTACCACATACTGCAATTTTCCTACCATTGGCAACTGCCGCATTGACAATTTGTTGTACACGGTGCACATTAGAAGCAAAAGTAGCCACGACAATTCTTTTTGTGCATCCTACAAATAATTTATCTAACTCTTGCCCTACTGTTCTTTCTGACATCGTATAACCTTTTCTTTCGGAATTTGTACTATCGGATAATAAAGCTAACACACCCTTACTTCCAATTTCGGCTAAACGTGCTAAATCGGTTGTTTCACTATTAATTGGTGTATAATCTATTTTAAAGTCACCCGTATGCACAATGGTTCCTACTGGCGTATAAATAGCAAGCATTACCGCATCTGGAATACTATGACAACTTCTAATAAATTCTACTTTCATTTTTCCAAAGTGAATGGTTTGACCTGCTTCTATTTCTTGTAATTTTGTACTTCTTACTAATTTATGCTCTTCTAATTTATTTTTGATAAGTCCTAGTGTTAATCTGGTTCCATATATTGGTACATTAATTTGTTTTAAAATATAAGGGATTGCCCCAATATGGTCTTCGTGTCCATGGGTAATGACAAAACCTTTTATTTTTTCTTTATTTCTTTCTAAGTAAGTTACATCGGGAATTACTAAGTCAACACCTAACATGTCATCGGTTGGGAACTCTAGCCCACAATCTACAATAATGATTTCATCTTCGTATTCAAATATTGTCATATTGTTTCCAATTTCCTCTAGTCCTCCTAAAGGAATAATTTTTAAGTTTGCTTTTTTAAATTCAAATTTGTTTTGTTGTCTTTTGTTATACTCTCTTTTCGTCGTTCTTTTTTTCGTTTCTGGCTTTACTTTTACTACTTCTTTACTTCCTATTTCTTCAAAACCTTCTACAATTACATTTTCTTTTCTTGTACTTTCTTTCCTTTTCCTATTGGAATAGTCCATTTTTTTTGTTTTGTTTACTTTTTCTCTGTTTTCTTCTTGCATTCTGCTTTTTCTCTCCTTTTTTCATTTTTGTATTTAAATTTATAGTTTTTATCCTAAAACGAAAAAAAATAGTTGTAAAAAACTATTTTGATTCTGTTTCGTAAAATATATTTTAATTTTTCTCTTTTTGTCCATGTAGGAATGGTAGAAATCATCTCTTTTTCTACTTCTTTTGTTTTTCTCTTTCTCTTTTTATTTCTATTATATTTTATTTTTACCTAGAATCTCATTTTACAATTTGTAGGATTGATTTTCTTTTTTTATCAATCTGTCTTTATAAATTTAAATCTCTTCTTTACCTTATATGGTAACCACTGTTTTTTATTTTATCATACTTTTTCGTAATTGTCAAATTTATTCTAGGGTTGCTCCGATGATTCCTGCCGTATTTCCAAGTTTCGCTAGGGTAAATTTTGTTTCTCCTATCTCTTGCTTTTTTTCTAATGCTTTTTCTTGTAATCTATGATATAAAAATTTTTCAAAATAAACAAAGCTACCTCCCAAACAAATTAGTTCTGGTTTTACCATTTTAGCAATGATTACAATTCCAGCTAATAAAGTGTCTAAATATTCTTCTAGGTAGGTATTGATTTCTCCCTTATTGCTTTGTTTTTCTAAAATTTCTAATAATTGTTCTGAAGAAGTGGTTTCTTTTAATTGTAACTTTTCAATTAATCCGTTTTTGAAGACTTTCATGGAACTATATGTTTCAAAACAACCTTTTTTTCCACAATGACACTTCCTTCCTCCTTCTTGTAATATCAAATGTCCATATTCCGAAGGAAGAATGGTATCTTCTACAATGGTAGCACCTCCAATGCCGGTACCCAAACATAAAAATACGGCTTTTTTTACTTCTTGCAAATTTCCATATTTCTTTTCTGCTTTTGCGGCACAAATAGCATCATTTTGTATTTTTACTGGTATGTGATATTGTTCTTCTAGTTCTTTTGCTAAATCCCAATGAAAAATATGGTATTTCGTACAAGTTTGTATTTTGTTTTCTTGAATGATTCCTGGAACACCAATTCCTATTGTTTTCACAGTAAAAATAGGGATTTGTAATTCTTTTAAAACAACATTCATCAGAGATTGAATTCTATCTCTGATGAATGGTTTTAAATCTTTTTCATTATATTTTATAAAATTGATATTTTCTTCTTTTTTTGCTATCAATTTTCCTTGTTCTGTTATCATTCCTACTGCAATATGACTTCCGCCTAAATCAATTCCAATTTTCATGCTAACTCCTTTTTCCTTTTTTATATTCCAGCGGCTGAGAATAAGAAGCCACCCATATAAACTTCTAACATTGGAACTAAAACAACTAGTACAAAGAAAATTAGTACGACACCAACAATGGAATACATTAATTGTGGCAATACTTTCATAATTTTTTCCAAGGTATTATTAATATCAATTTCTAAGTACTCAATTAGTTTTTGCATCATTTCCGATAAATCTGTTTGCATACCAATCTTTAACATTTCCGTAATCATAGAAGAAGATAATCCTGATTTTTCAAAAGGTTCAATCCAAGACTGTCCTATTAAAATATTATTAATTGCTGTTTCTACCATGGATAAGAAAACATAATTACGAACGATGTTTTTACTAACTTCTAAGGCATCTTGTATTCTCATTCCATTGTTTAAGTTTAACATCATTGCTTTAATAAACCTAGAAAAGTCTAAACTATAAATTAACTTTCCAAAAATAGGCATCGTATATTTAAAATAATGAAAATTATATTTTCCCTTTGGTGTATTGATATAAAATATAATTCCTACAGCAGCACCAATAATGATTGCAGTTGGAAGATACCAATTGTCAATAATAGCATGAACAAGATTATTAAACCATATCGTTTGCTTTGGAAGAGTAGCAGCACTTCCGGTTGCTGTATAAACGCCTTCAATAGCAGGCACTGCAACCAAAGTTCCTACAATTAACATGATTAATAAGCCAATAAACTGAAGTACATTAGGAATCACTATTTTCTTTACTTTCCTAGTAAGGTCAGAAGTATCATCCAAATATTTTACAGCTTGTTCTAAGGATTTTGTAAGGGAACCGGGATAATTCTCCTACTTTAATCATATTTATATAGATTTCAGGAAAGACGTTAGAATAATACTCCATGGTTGTATACATATAATCTCCCGCTTCTACTCCGGCTAAAATATCTTGTAAAATACCTCTTAAGGATAAATTTTCGGTACTTTCAATGATGGTACTTAATGCATGAATATTATTAAAATTTGCTTTTTTTAACAAATAAAAGTTTTGTGTAAAAATGACTAAATCTCTGGAGGTAATTTTTTCTGTTGCTGCAAGTTGTAAATTAACTTTTTCAATCCATGAAAGATTTTTTTTGGCTGCATTATTTAAAAGGTTGGTAGAATTGGCTACATTCATAATATCTTGTATATCGTTAATATTTCTTTTGGTTTTCTTTATTTTCTTACTATTATAACTTACTTGCATAACTTCAATAGGCATTAAGTCATTGTTTTTAAGCCTTCTAATTAAAGACTGTTTACTAGCATCTTCTACTTTGTTTTTAACTACTAAACCTTTATCTGTTATTGCCTTATATACATACTCTGGCATTCTTTTCCTCCTCCCATCTATTTTTCATTTCTTTTATGTTGCTTGTTTTTTTATTTTTAATTGCATAATCGTTCTATTTAATGTTTCAATATTTTTTTCTTCTATTTGTGATTTTGCCTGATCTAAAGTAATTTTTTCATCAACAAATAATTCTGCGATAGAATTAATTAAGCCAATGCTTCCTTTTTCTAAATTACTTTGAATGGCATCTTCAATTTCAGAAACACTAATTTTTTCTTTACGAATGATACCGGCAATAATATTATCCACTACCATGACTTCTGGTACTAATACTAGTTTTCCACTTCTACCTTTTAATAATCTTTGTGAAACTACCAATTTTAGTAAAGAAGCAATTAAATATTTTACCGTTGGCTGATCACTAATATCATAAAAATTAATCATTCTATCAATGGTTTCTGCACAAGATTTGGTATGTAGTGTTCCAATCACCAAATGTCCGGATTCTGCTGTTTCAATTGCTGCATCCATCGTTTCTCTGTCACGAATCTCTCCTACAACAATAATATCACAATCTTCTCTTAATGAGTTCTTTACTCCATCGCTATAACATAAACAATCTCTGCCTGGTCCTACTTCTTTTTGAATAATCATAGATTTTTTAGAAGTATGCTTATATTCTACGGGACTTTCTAAGGTTAAAATTTTCTTATTTTGATTTTCATTAATATCATTGATTAATGCATTTAATGTCGTTGTCTTTCCAGAGTTTGTTTTTCCTGTAACTAAAATTAATCCTTGTGGTTGGTAAGTCATTCTTCTTACAATATCTGGTACTCCTAAATCTTCATATCTAGGAAGTTCGTTTTTAATAAGTCTTAAGGTAAAGATTGGAATTTCATCCGAATAAGACACGTTTACCCTTAAACGAATATCTTCAAATTCAAAGGAAGTATCTAATTTTTTTGTCTTTTTAAATGTTTCATCTTTTTCTAAATTTCCTCTTATAAAATAATCATAAATTTCATTTAAGTCTTCTTGTGTTAGTTCACTATATTCTTCTACTGGAATTAAATCTCTTGCAATTCTAAGCATTGGTTTTAATCCGTAAATCAAATGCACGTCTGAAGCATCTTTTTCTTTTGCCAGTTTTAGTATTTTATCTATATTTATCATGTGTTTTTCCCCTTCCATTAATAAATGACTAGTTTATTGTTTAGTTCTTCTAATGTTGTTTTTCCTTCTAATACCTTATATAATCCGTCTATAATAAGAGGTTTATAACTTCCTTTTAGAGCTTCTTCTCGAATTTGAATACTAGAAGCATTATCGGTAATTAATTGTTTTATTTCATCATTGATGATTAACACTTCATAAATGGCAATTCTTTCATAGTAGCCAGTATGATTACATTTTTCACATCCTATAACATCGTAAGTTTTTTTGCCTTTAAAGTCTAGCGTAACATTATACTTCTCAGCAATATGTGTCATAATATCTTTTTCTTCTTCTGTAAAATCCCTTTCACGTGCACAATGTGGGCACACTTTTCTTACTAATCTCTGTGAAATAGAAGTAGCCAAAGTACTTGCGATATCGTAGTTAGAAATTCCCATTTTTCTTAATCTAGTAATCACTTCTATGCTATTAATGGTATGTATGGTAGATAATACGTAATGTCCTGTTTGTCCTGATTGCATTGCTATTTCTGCCGTTTCTTTATCACGAATTTCCCCTACCAAAATAATATCTGGGTCTTGTCTTAATACCGTTCTTAATGAATTTGAAAAAGAAGTTTTTGCATCTATTTCAATTTGATTTAGTCCAGCAATACGAATTTCAACAGGGTCTTCAATAGTGGTAATATTAATATCAGAGCGATTTAACATATCAATTACACTATATAATGTTGTTGTTTTTCCTTGACCTGTAGGAGCAGCAATGATAGTAATACTATTCTTTTTATCAAAACTATCTTTTAATAATTTTTCATCGTTTGGAAAACCTAAATCAAAAATCTTTTTAATGCCTGCATTTTTCTTTAACAATCTTAATACGAATTTTTCTCCATATACATTTCTTTGAGAAGAAACACGAATATTATAATCTGGGTATAAAATAATTCTACCATCTTGTGATTCTTGTTTCTCTTGATGCATATTTGAAATGGCTTTTAGCCTTCCTATAATTTGTGCTTGCTTCTCTTGGTCAATATTAACAGCCGTTACTAAACCACCATCTATACGATAACGAACCCTTAAGTGATCTTCCATAGGTTCAAAGTGGATGTCACTTGCTCTTTTTTCCATAGCCGTTTTAATAATACTATCGACTAAGCCAGTAATATCAAGGCTTGTATTAATGTTATCAGATGCAACTCCTTCTAAGGCATCTAAAATTTTATCAATATTACTTTCAAAAGTAATATATTTTTCCATAACAAGACCTTTATTTAATAATAAAAGTCTTACCGTTTCCATTGCTCTTTTATTGGTAGTATCGGCAAAACATACTTTTATTTTTCCAGATTCTATTTCAAATGGAATGGCTTTATTGTGTTTTGCAATATCAAGTGAAATATAGTCGGATACAGTAAGCTTAATATCTTCTTCCTCTAATAAAATCGCTTTTTCATCTAAAATTTCTCCGATGGCTTCAATTAGCTTACGAGAATCACATAAGTGTAAAATATGAAGAATATCTCCTAATTTTTTATGAGGATATATTTTTTGGTATTCTAATGCTTTAGTAATATCTTGTTCTGTAATTAATCTTCTTCTTGCTAGTTCTATTCCTAAAGGTTGTGTTTGTCTTTGTGGCATATTTTTTTCTCCTTTCTTTTGTACTCTTATTTTTATTATACTATATTTCTAATCTTTTCGACAGTATTTTTTGCAATTAGCTAAAATTACCAATATTTTAAAACAAATTCATTATTTGTTTCAAACATTTTCTTACTATTGATAATCATATTAACTTGTATTATTTTTTTTGTTACATTGTTTACTTGTTCCTCTTTTTCTAAAAAAGAGCAATAAGCAATGCTTTTGCAAATTTTTACCTTGTTGCGATAAATACTATAATCGGGACCTTCTACATACGTATACATAGTCCCATCTGCAAAAGTAATTTGGTGATTACTAATCGATAACGCATCTTTATTGTTTTTGACATCTTCTATAAAGTACATAGCAAATTTATTATATTCTGCGATATTTTTTGCATTATCTATTAAATAATTAGTATTAGAGAAAAATAAATTACTAAGCGCAGATAAAATAGCTACTACTACGCATAATAAAATAATATAGAGAATTAATGATACTAAGGTGATTCCCTTTTCTGATTTCACTTCAAAAGTCTCCTTTTACATTTCTTTTATTTTTAATTTTTTTAATTCATATGCCCTTGTCTCTTGAAAACATTTATATTCTATTTTAATAGTAACTATTTTTAAAATGTCTTTTGGGGAAGAATCGTCTTTATTATAATTTTCTACATGAATGCTTGCGTTAAATGAATCGTTAATGTTATACGTTTCTTTTAATGTATTATTCAGGTCATTCGTTACTTGCTCATAAGGTATTTTATCTATATTTTCTGCAATTTTAATAGAATAATACACCGCAATCGCATTCAAATGAATCATATTACTTTGCAAACCTACTTGATAATATAAATTGCCTATTACACCAACAAATAGTGTTAAAATGGAAATAGCTACCACTATGTCCATCATTGATATTCCTTTATTTGCTTTTAAGTCTTTTTCTTTCATGTTACCCCCTATATGCTATGGTATTTATGATAATTAGTAGAACAATATAGGTAGAAACTAAATAAAATCCCATTGGTAAATTTTTATAATAGGATGTTGTTTGTTTCCTTACCTTCCTTTTTTTATTTATGCAATATTGTATTATGTATTCAATAGTGATTGTTAAAAGTGTAAAAATGACTGTTGCTATATAGAGTATTTCTCCACCAAAAATTGCCATCATGATACTTAATTCTAAAATTTGTAGTGGATAACTATTGTTTAGTTTCTTTTTTAAGTATATCGTTTCTATCCATAAAAAGAGAATGAATATCAATAAATATATTCCATATCTATATATATTAGCTTTTTCTACTATATATAGATATACTATATATAAAGTAAGAACAATGATTTCATATATCATTACTGATTTTTGAATGGTATGCCTTTCTTTGTCAATTCCTGCTATAATAATAAATCCAGAAATTACCAAAATAAAAAATGCAAAATAAATGAATTGATTAATTTGTAACGGAACAAAAGAAATATGAAAAGACATCGCAAATAAAAGGAATATCATTCCTGTTAAGATTTCTAGCCATAAATAACGGCTTCTTATTTTTTCTTTACAATATCTACATTTACCACCTAAAGCAAGGTAACTTACAATAGGAATCATATCCCAAAAAGAAAGTTTATGATGGCAATGTGGACAATAAGAACGTTCATGCGTAATGTTTTGGTGCAACGGAATACGATACACCGCTAAGGTAAAAAAGCTTCCAAATACCGTTCCTATTAAAAAAGCTAATAAATAAAAAATAATTTGCTCCATTTTCTTTCCTTGTTCAAATCAATTTAAAAAATTAGAGGTTACCTAAATATCATGATTATATATTTTTTGATAGGTAACCTCATATTTAGTTTTTTACTAAATAAATTCAATTTTAATTTTTTTAGTCATTAAATTGATTAATTACTTCATCAGCATACGTAAAAGCGTTAGTCAATACACCATTTTCTTCTTTAGCACCAGCAGCATAGTTTTCTCTAGCTTCTTTCGCTTTATTGAAAATTCCGTCATCACTTAAGACTAGAGAGATAGATACTCCTGCTAAGATAATTAGAACAATAATTGTAATAACTAATGCTACTAATGTAATACCTTTTTGTCCTTTTAACATAAAAAACTCCTCCTTATAATATTATTTTTATATTTATGATATAAATATAACCAAGTTAAATTATTTTAAACCAGTAGTTGGTTTCGTTGTTTCTCCAGAACTTATATTAGCATTTACTTGAGAATCTGGTTCTGGAGCTTTTACATTTGTATTTGTATTTGCATTTTGTTTGTCACTGCCCCCTGAATTGTCTGTGTTTGTATTTCCATTTGTTGTAGAAGCAAATGGATTTTCTTTACTTGGGTTATAACTACTATTTTTTTGATAAATAGTTAAGTCTGATGCATCTATAGTATATACTTTATTTTCTATACTAAGTGTGTTTTGTATACTTTTTTCATTTAATTCTTCTTGAATATTTTCTGGTACACTATAAGCAATTTTATTCGGTACTACTTTGTTAATTGGATTATAATCATAAAACAAAACACTTAAGATGAATAATATAGCAATACATAATAATAGAATTATCATGATTTCTTTTACGATTGATTTCATCATTTTTTCTCCTTTACTTTTTAATCCGTAACCATATTTGTATCTGTTTCTGTATTGTCTGTTTCATTCGTTTCTGTATTTGTAGTATTTTGGTCTGTTGTACTACTGCTAGAAGTAGTTACTTGTGAAGAAGTGTTTCCTTCTACGGCAATGTTTCTTACTGTAAAGGTTCCTTGTAAGATATTTCCATCGCTTGGTAATAATTTAAAATTTTCAATATTGAAATTTAGCTCTGCATCATTTTCAATGGCATAAATAAAATTGGTAATTGCAATATAGGAACCATTTACAACAAAATCTATGTCATTCACATTACTTGCGCCTGTACTGCTAGAAACGATAGAAAAAGTTAACTTAATTCCTTCTTCTCTTGCATGTGTACCTAGCTTGGCCCATAAAAATTCTATGGCATAACTTTTGGTTTGCATTGCGGCTAAAATTTCAGCATCTGTACTATAATTGGTATATTTTAAATATTCGGATTTTGTTTCCTCCATATTATTACTTGCTGTTTTTAATTCACTGATTTTCTTTGGGTATTCACTATCAATTAATGCATTTACTTCATCTATTTTGGATTTTAGCGTTTGGCTTTCTTCTTCTATTTGTTTTATACTAGAAATCTGAAAACTGCCAATTTGAATTCCTTTTACTACAGCAAAATAACCCAAGACAAGCAATAATACAATCATTACTATTATTAATATCTTTCTCATGGCAAATCTCCTTCAATCACAATTTTTATCATTCCGTCTTGTTTTATTCCAGAGTTAGATATCACTGTACTTGGACTTAAAATTCCATCTACAATTAAACTACCTTTGAAAAAGCCTAATAAATCATAATCTTCAGATTGTGCATTAATTACAATATGAGATCCAGTTGTATTTTCTATTGAAGTAAGTGTAACTCCTTTTGGAATGACATTCATAATTCTAGTTAGCAATAAAGGAATCATATTTTTATTTTTTAAATTCGTTTCTATTTTGCTATTATAATCTTTTAAATTTTCTGTCATTTTTTGATAATCGGTTGCTTTATTATTTAATGATTGTATATCTTGTGTTGCTAATTCTATTTGCTCCCTTGTATGTTGTTTTACATCTTCTACTTCTGCCATTTTTCGTTTTGTTTCTACACTTAAAAACATCGTAATAGCAGAATAGATAATAAGGAAAGTAATAATTCCCATGGCTGTTCTAAGTAACCATTTTTCCGTGGAATCTAGTTGTGCTTTCCAATCAAATGAAAAATTGATTTTAGAAGATGCTTTCTGCGCCTTATCATTTCCTTTATTCGTTTGAGGATTTACTTGTAGCTTTAACCAATCAGGTAATTGATCAGATAAAGTAGGTTTCTTGAAGTTAATATTTTTAACTCCATAACCTAATCCTTGCATAGCTAGAGCAATTGCAGAATTTACTTCAATATAATCTTTCATATTAATTTTTATATTATCTGGTATAAAATATGGTTTTAATATTTCACATTTTATATTTGAAAAATATTCTTGAAAGTATAAATCTATATTATTAATCACACAACCTGTACCAGTTAAATAAATTTTTTCAATCGTATTAACAGAATTATCGACAATTTGTTTCACCTTTTGTATAATTTCATACAGAGTAGGCATAATATCTTCTAAATACAAATTTTCCTCTTCTTGTATAAGGTCTTTTCCCTCCATAGTATAAATGGTAGTATTTTTGCAAATTTCATAGGCTTTTGCATAAGAATTTTCTTTTTCGTTAATACTAGTTAAGATATAGTCCATACCTTCTTCTATTTTATCAATACTATAAATGTTATTGTTTAAAATAGTAGTAACTGTTGTCTTTTCTTCAATATTAATAATTAAAACATTTTCTTTTTCTTTTATTTCCGCAATATTGGCAATACTCATTGGTAATGGTACTAAATAAGAAACGGTATTGCCTGTAAAATCTTGTATTTTTCTATTTATTTCTGTCTTATTTGTTGAAATATAAATAGCCTTAATTTTTTCTGTGTTTTGCAAATCTGGTACTAAAGCATAACGTGTTTCCAAAGCATTGCGATTATAGCCTTTATCGTAACAATAAGAATCGAATTCTGTTTCAATTGCTTTTTTTAAGTCATTTTTATTTAACAAATTAAAGAAGTAAAAATATTGATATACTTCTTCCGATAAATTGATGCTAATTGGCGTTTTATAACTAAAAGTTTCTGAAATAATTTGATTAATAGCAGAACCAATTTGGTCATAAAATTTGACTCCAAAAGACTCAACTTTTAAACTTTCACGTTCTTTTGTCACTTTTGCATATTTAATTAAATTATTTTCTATATACATACCTAAGCAACTTGGCATAATAACTCCTTCATTTGTTTTTTATTTACATTATTATATTCTACAAAAATCGACAAAAAATACTTTCATTTTTTTATTTTATTTTTCATTTTATACATATTTTTACCATATTCGTATTATTCTGTCCTTATTTTATATTTTTTCTGCTAAAAGTCAATAGTTTTAATATACTTGTAATTTAATTGTAATGTTTTTGTAACAAAAAAAAATAGAAAGACAAAATTGCCGCTTTTTGTCTTTCTCTATTTCTTTATTTTTTTATCTTATGAAGCAAAGCATTAAAATGATAATTCCTAGTAAAACACGATAAATGGCAAAAATTTTAAAACTTCCTTTTTTTAGATAATTTAGTAAAAATTTGATGACGAACAATCCCACAATAAAACTAGTAAGTACGCCAATAAGAAAAGATAAATCAAACGTAAAATGTTTCATTTCATACAAAGCTGCTGCTGCTACAATAGGAGTAGATAGTAAAAAAGAGTATTTTGCTACCGATTCACGTTCGATTTCCATTTTTCTTCCTACTGTCATAGTAATACCTGACCTTGAAACACCAGGAAATGCTGCTGCTAATGCTTGCGATGTAGAAATTAAAATGGATTGTTTTAGGCTTATTTTTTCATATGGAATTTTTGATTTTGATTTTTTGTCTACTCTATAAAGAAGAATTCCCATTACAATTAGAGCAATTGCAATTAATACCATTTCAATAGTTATCTTTTCTACTTGGAAAGTGCTAGATAAACTTTCTATGATTTTTTCGGAAATTTTGTCTAATACTAAACTTAAGATACCAGCAGGAATGGTACTAATTACAATATACCAAAAAATTCTTCCTTCGGTTGTTTTTTCTTTTTTTACGACTTGTTGATAGCCACCTTTTATTAAAGAAATCCAATCTTTGTAAAAAAAGAGTAAAATGGCAAATAAAGTGCCTATATGAAGTGCTACATCAAAAGATTCTGTTAATTGTCCCCAATGGAAAACCCATGGGAATAAATTTAAATGTGCTGAACTAGAGATGGGTAATAATTCAGTTAATCCTTGTACAATTCCTAAAATAAATGCTTGTAAAATATTCATTTTTTTCCTCTTTCTATTTCTTATTTTTCTTCTAATATATGATAAATTGTATTTTTTATATATTCTGCCGATGTTTGTGGTGCTACTTTTCCTGGCAGTGCTAATGCCCATATTGTTTTAAGATTTCGTTTTTTTGCTGCTTCTTGGTCAATGCCCCCTGGTTTCGAAGCTAAATCTATCAGTAAACAGTCTGTTTTTACGTAAGTTAATTCTTCTTGTTTTAGTATTAAAGTGGGAATGGTGTTAATAATAATATCAAATTTACTTAGTTCCTTTTTTAAATTTGTTAATTGGACTATTTTATAACCATATACTTTCATCCATGCAAAATCTTCATTTTTTCGTGCTCCACAATATACTTTTGCCCCCATTGCTTTACATGTATTGGCAACTGTTTTTCCTACTCTTCCAAAACCTAGCACCAAAATGTTGCTTCCATGAATTGTTTTTGTCGTTTCTTCCATTGCAATTTGAATGGCTCCTTCTGCTGTTGCAATAGTGTTTAATACGACTAACTCCTCACATTTTAGTAAATCGATTACTTTTACATTCTTGTGTTTGATTTGTTCATAAAATTCTTCTGGTATATTTCCCGCCAGAAACTGTTTTTCTTCTAAAGGCTCTACTAATTCTTGTAGGGTAATACTTTGTGTACTAAATGGAGTATTGATTTGACTTTTGCTATTGGATAAAGGAATTGGCCCTATTACGGTATTGACTGTTTTTATTGCTTCTTGTATAGAAGTACATTGTTTTATGTTTGGTATTGCATTTAACGTTTTTGCTTGTTCTAAAGCATAGGTGTTGATTTGTATTTCTTCTTTTGCTAACATTTTAGCTAGTGTTACAATTCTAGCGTCTCCTCCAATAATGGCAAGTTCTTTCATGTATAGTTGCACTCTCCTTCATTTTGTTTTTCTATCATTGTATTCTAGCTTTTTCTATTTATTCTCTTTCGATTCCTTTTTCCTCATTACGCTTTTTTTGTATCATTTTCATGACTTTCAAATCATTATGGTTTAAATTTCCTACTAATTCATAAGTATGTCTTAAATGTGAAATAGTTTCTTTTTCTTTTTTGGTTAATTTTTGGGGCTTTCTTCTTGATTCTTTCTTTTTACTTGGTTTTTCTACTTTATTGATTACTAGCTTAAAAATTAACTCTTTTTTGATTCTATCATACATTTCTGGATTTTCATCTACCGCTACATTTAAGTACTGAATGGCCTTTTGTTCTTCGCCTTTTAACATAGCAATATAGGCCAAATAAAAATAAGCATCCTCTTCTAGTTCTTCTTCTTGTAAACATTCCACAAAATATTGCTCTGCTTCTTCTATTTCATTATATAACAAGGCAATTTGCCCTAAATTAAATTTTGCACGGTATAACAATGAGTTTAATTCTGCTGCTTTTTCATAATATTCTTTTGCATTTTGAAAATCATTTAATTTTGTATAAACCATTCCTAAATTATAATATAAATTATAATTTTCTGGATGATACTGTAAAGCATCTAAATAAACACTTTCTGCTTCTTTTAGACGTTCCTCTTCTTGAAAAATATCACCCAAGAGAATGGATGCATCTTCCCATTCTGGTTTTTTTCTTAATAATTCTTGTAAAATTTTAATCGCATTATTTGGATTTCCCGTTTGGTGAAATAGATCTGCTATTTTGTATTGCATGGAATCTTCATTTGGTCTCATATTAGCTGCTCTAATATATTCTTCTATTGCTATTTGCAATGCATTTTCTTTTTCATATATTTGCGCTAAAGCTTTATGTCCATGATAGCTTTTTGGATTTTTTTGAATTAATTTTTGTAGAGTTTGCTTTGCTTTTTCTTCTTTTCCCATTGCACTATATAGTTTCGTTATCGCTAAGAAGATTGCTTCTGTTAAAGTAATTCCTTTTCTTTCTATTAAAATAACAATGATTGGTAATACAATAGAAAGAAGATAGGTTAAAATAAAAAGCCAAATAGATAATTCTATTTTAATAAGAAGTAATGTAAAGCTAATGGTGATTCCTAAAGCTTGTAATGCTAATATGTATAGGTAATTTGCATCATTTTTTTGTATCATTCGAAAGAACAAAAACAAAAAAAGTGCTAATGCTATGATATTAAATAGGATTCTTTCTATCATTCTATATCTCCTTTATTTTGAGAATTTTTCATTATATTTTTGAATGCATTGCTCAATAATTCTTTCTGCTTCCTCTCTCCCCATAATAGTATCTACAGTTGTTTCTTTTCCTTCTAATTGCTTATAAACTTCAAAGAAATGCATGATTTCTGCCGAAATATGGCTTGGTACTTCTGTAATATCTTGGTATACATTTAAAAATGGATCTTTTTTTGCAATAGCAATAATTTTTTCATCATACTCTTTTCCATCTATCATTTTTAAAACACCAATGGGATATACTTCTACTAATGCTAATGATACAATTTTTTCTTGGCAAAGTACTAGTACATCTAATGGGTCATTATCTCCTGCATAAGTTCTTGGAATAAAGCCATAATTAGCTGGGTAATGAGTTGAAGTATATAATACTCGGTCTAACTTTAACATTCCGGTTGGCTTATCTAATTCATATTTATTTCTGCCACCTTTTGAAATTTCTATAACAGCAACAAAGTCATCCTTTTTAATTCTTTCTGGGTCAATATCATGCCATATGTTCATTTTCTTTTCCTCCTTTTTCATCTATCTATTTTAGGCTATTTTCGCTAAAAAGTCCATAGATATTACAAATTTTCTTCATTTTTTTGATATAGTAATAGACACGGTTATTTTCCGTGCCTATAGTCATAACTATAATTATTTTTCTCAAAATATAAGAAAAATAAGTTTATTCTTTTTTTCTTTTTTCCTGATTAATTTGTTTCCTTTTTTGTCTACAAAGAGTATTAAACCCAACTCCCGATAAATAACCTAACGTTCTACTAGATAGGTATTTCTCATGAATTGCATATTCATTCCAACATTTTTCACTTGGATTTTTATCATGATTTTTCATATATTGAACTAAAGCATTCATTGTTTCTTCATAATTATTTCTTTTTTCTTGCATTACCATTTCACCTTATATAGCTCTGTTATTTGCACATCTAACGCTTTCGCTAAACGAATCATAACGAGCAAACTTGGACTTTTGATATTATTTTCTATATCATTAATGTGAGTTGTTGAGATTCCACTCTTTTCGGATAATTTATTTAAGGTTACTTTTTTTCTTTGCCTTACTTGTTTTAATAACATTTCAACATGCATATATTTCATCACCAAAGCTTATTTATATTTTTTCTTATTTAAACACAGAATTAGTCCGCTATGGCGGAAATTGGAAAAATATTACTAAATTTTATACTTCTTTTTATTAGGGCATTTTTTCTTCTATGTATTTATATCTTAATTTTTGTTGCTTTCTCTCCTTTCTTTTTAATTTTACTCATTAGTTTATTTTGATATTTTATTTTTTACCAATCTTTTACATTAAGATATTTACTTAACATAATTATTCGTTGCTTGTGTGTAAAATCCTTGTTACTTTTTATTATTCTTTCTTTTTTAAATATCTTTATTCTATTTTTAGCTTTTTTATAAATTTCTTTATTTTTTTACTTTTCGGTATTGACAAATTGCTTTTTTTCGTATTATAATATGTTTTGTCAGTTGCAAAACAATAATATGCAGATGTGGCGGAACTTGTTGAGGTTGTTCGAAGACGAAGTCTGAAGTTACAACGTCAGTATGTGTAGCAAAGTTTGCATGAGTTTAAATGATATGCAGATGTGGCGGAACTGGCAGACGCACAGGACTTAAAATCCTGCGGTTGAATAAACCGTGCCGGTTCGATTC
>CANQTK010000019.1 GCA_947626735.1 uncultured Clostridia bacterium | reverse complement strand
ATACGAATGTGTATAAAAAATAATTATTCCAAAAGAGAATTAGATAGACAAATTAGTAGTGGATACTTTCATAGATACATGTTATCAGATGGAAAGGCTAATCAAAGCCTGATCAAAACTGTTGGAGAAGAAGACTATCCAAATACCAGAATATTAGATACTTATAGTTTAGAATTTTTAGACTTGCCAAATCAGTATTCAGAAAGAGATTTAAAAAAAGCAATTATTTCTAATATGAAAGATTTTATATTAGAAATAGGAAAAGATTTTACTTTTGTAGGAGAAGAATATAGAGTACAAGTTGGTAATGAAGACTTTTATATAGATTTATTATTTTATAATAGAGCATTAAGTTGTTTAGTTGCATTTGAACTTAAAATAGATAAATTTAAGCCAGAATATATATCAAAAATGGATTTCTATTTAGAAGCTTTGGATAGACAAGAGAAAAAAGAAAATGAAAATCCAAGTGTTGGAGTGATTTTGTGTGCGAGTAAGGATGAAAAAGTTGTTGAGTACGCAATGAGTAGAACAATGTCACCAACTATGGTATCACAATATACTTTAAAATTAATTGATAAAAAACTTTTAGAAAATAAATTAAAAGAAATAAGTGATATGGTAGAAGAAAATAATAATAAAAAGTAAAAAATATAATTTTATTTATGATATAATTTGCATTAAATGTAAGGAGGTTATATATTTTAACCCCAAAAACGGACAAATTCCTAAATATAAAGGAAAATAAGAACTTTTGAGTGATGCAGAAAACTCAACTTTGACGAATTGAAATAAACTTCAAACATAGTTATTACAATATCTTTAAGGAGTAATGACAGGGTACACATTTTTCTGGAGTTAAATAGGAAGATTTGAGAGGAAGAAAGATATTTACGACACAATAAGAAATAAACTCAGTTATCTCAATAAGTTTAGAGATTTTAATTATAAGGAGTAAACAATTTATCGAAACACAAATTTTATCAATATAAAGATAGAAAATATTATCTATTACGATAAACTAGATTTAAGAGTAATGCTAGAAGATATATATGAAAAATATGGTGCTCAAAGAGTAACAATTCAATCTGGTGGAAATTTAAATGGTTTATTTTTAAGAAATAATTTAAAATGTTGCAAAATTATGTAAAATGTTGTATAATATATATGTAAGGTTTTTTTATGCAAGAGGAAATGGTACATTGAAAATTCAAAATCAAAATGAAAAGGAGAAAAAACAAAATGAAAACGACGAAAAGATTTGCACTGCTCATTGCCATCTGCATGATGGCCTCCACTATCTTCAGCCATGAAGTATACGCAAGTGACGTGGACTATGAAACACGGGAATGTATTACAAAGGAGCTACAAGCAGATCCAACGCTTACCTCCATCTATGGACACACTGTCAAAATCTCTGAAAACAGAACTCTTGTAGTAGATGGCGAGGATACAGAGAGAAATGTAGATAGTTGTGATTCATATAGGCATTGGTATACTCTTCCAACAGAGGACGGCACATTTTTCGGGTCGACTTTCAATAATCATATTTATTATGTACCTTCCTGGTATACAGGACCTACTATGTACTATGAGACGAAATATGTCAATAAGGATGGTTATCAAAATGTAAGTTACGAAGTACCTTTAGTTTCTTCTTGGGAGGAAGTGAAGGAATACCATGAAGAACATAGTGAGGATTCCTGGAAATCAATTTACCTATCGAATGTAGATGGAGAAAAGACAGAATACTATGCACCTTGTCATACGGAACTTGTATTTGGCTTCAGCTTTAAACGCTTTGGAGAAACTGTAGAAAGAGTATATGATTTAGGCATCGAAAATTCCAAAAATTATGAAGACATACACTTTCTGGCATACGACAACAATCGGTTACTTATTACCTTAGAGGATGCCCTATTTGGAGTATATGATTTTGGAACCAATGAGTTCGAAATCATAACCGACAGTGCCATAGACTATTATCTTGTGGGTAATGAACTACTTTTTACTGATTACAATCACAATGAGCACAGTTGCAAGTGGGTAGAGACTTCAACTGCAACCTTAACGGGAAACCAATTAGTACACTATCATAATTATGACTTAGTGCTCAAAGATGAGTATCAGCAAGAATATTTCAAGAAGGTACAAGAAGAAGTACGCTCTAATGAGAATGCCAAAAATAATTATGACATTGATTCTTATAATGACTTATATCTGGATGGTGAGCTCATTGGAGACATCAATCTTCCATCTGCTATGGAATATAACGCGGATTTAATGCGCAGTGATGGTATTAAAGGCATATGGCTTATAGAGGATGGTTTTTTAAAACTCTACAGATATGGAAAAGTTATATGCCAATATCAGCTTCCGGGCGATAATCCAAAATGGAGCATTATTTCAGGTTACCATGATAGTGATACAAACAAGATATATATGCTGTTATTTAACGAAGGAGTTATCTACATTTTGGAGGATGGTGGTAAACTTCTTAAGGTTGCCGAGGATGTTGTAGATTATGTTGCAGATTATGCCCATAGCAATTGGCACTTATGTTGGATGGATTCCAATGGCAATGGATACGGTTGCTCTAATATTTTGAAATACGAAAGTGGTGAACATATTTATTCTCGTAATAATGTTGTTGCAGTTGCATGGATTGGCGAGGACCCAGGTTTCATATTGAATCCTACTGACGAAAGAGGAGTTTTTTTAGGTGGACACAGATATACTGATTATTATTGTGATGATTAAACTTTAATCTTTTCAGACCTCTTGCAAAACGAGACGGCGAATTGTCTTTTGAGACGGTTTATATGCCGTCTCGTTTTTTTTATGATTTTTATGTAAAAATATTAAAAGTATGATAAAATGTAAAGGTACGCAATTTTGTGGAAATAAATAGAAAGAGTGCGAAGAAGGTAAAACAATAATAGAAGGATCTCCGTTTGATAGAGCTTAAAACCGTTACACTCATAATAGAGTTCAATAATAATTTAAGATAAATCTGTATTTAAAATGAAAAATAATTGATTTCTATAAAAATATCATTTATAATGACGATATATGAAGGATATAATGTGTATAAAGCAGAAGATTTAAAAAAATAAATAAAAACAAGAAATAAGTAGTTATAATATAATACTTATTAATCGTAATAAACCATAAATAAAATAAGAAGGAGAGAAAACGCTTTGAAAAGACTTGTTTTAGTAGATGGAAATAGTATTATGAACAGAGCTTTTTATGGCATTATGGGTTCCAAAATGTTAATGACAGAAGAAGGAACTTATACCAATGCAGTATATGGCTTTTTAGCAATACTATTTAAAATTTTAGAGGATTTAAATCCAGAATATTTAGCAGTTGCCTTTGACTTAAAAGCACCAACAGCAAGACATAAAATGTATGAAGGTTATAAAGCAAATCGTCATGGTATGCCAGATGAACTAGCTATGCAAATGCCAATCATAAAAGAAGTATTGAAAGACATGAATATTACCATTATTGAAAAAGAAGGCTATGAAGCAGACGATGTACTAGGAACACTTTCCAAAAGAGGGGAAAAAGAAGGCTTAGAAGTGACAATTCTATCTGGAGATAGAGATACTTTCCAATTAACCTCAGACCATATTATTGTTCGTATTCCTAGAACAAAAGCAGGAAAAACAGAAGTAGAAGACTTTGACAAAAATAAAATTAAAGAAGTTTATGGGTTAGAACCTGTGCAACTTATTGAAGTAAAAGGTTTGCAAGGAGATACTTCTGATAATATTCCGGGTGTTCCAGGCGTGGGAGAAAAAACAGCACTTAGCCTAATTCAAACCTATGGAAGCATTGAAAAAATTTATGAAGAACTAGAACAAGGAAAAGCAGAAACCATTAAAGGAAAAACAAGAGAGAAAATACTAGAAAATAAAGACTTAGCATTTCTTTCAAAAACACTAGGAACAATTAACTTAGAAGTACCTATTGAGCAAACTATAGAAGATTTAAAAGTGAAAGAATGGGACAAGCCAAAAGTATATGAAGAATTTAAAAAATTAAGATTTCATCGTTATATAGAGCGTTTCTCATTAACGGGAGAAGAAAATAAGGAGATTACTAAAACTGAAGAAGAAAACCAAAATTTTGAAATAAAACAAATAGCAATTACTTCACAAGAAATGAAAGAGGTATTACAACAAGTAAAACAAGAAGGAAAATTAGTTTATTATTTAGATAAAATAGAAGAAAAAGAATCAGAGAAGAGAATTCCTAAGAAAATCATTTCTTTTAGTCTACTTCTAAAAAATATCGTATATGATAGTAATATAGAAAATGAAAATGATATTCAAGTTCTAAAAGAAATAATGGAAGATGAGAAGGTTCAAAAAGTAGGATATCACTTAAGAGAAGATTATGTACTATTAAAAGAGCAAAATATTGCAATGCAAAATCTATATTTTGACATAGAAATTGCAGCTTATCTTTTAAGTCCTACCACAAATCAGTATCAATTAAAAAACTTAATGAATCAATATGTAGGAATAGATATTGATGAAATGCTAGCTAAAAAAGGTATTTCACAAAATGAAAATAAACAAATGAACTTATTTGAAACGAATAACACGTTAACTACTGATGCAAGAAAAGAAGAAAGAAGCCTTCTTGTTTATCAAATGGAAACTTTAGAAAAAATATTAAAGGAAAAATTAGAAGAAGCAAATGCTTTAGCACTATTTCATGATATTGAAATGCCACTTGTAGAAGTACTTGCTAAAATGCAATACAATGGAATGTATTTAGACAAAGAAGAGTTAATTGCATTTGGAGAAGAATTAAAAGCACAATTAGAAAAACTAACAACCGAAATTTATGAATTAGCAGGAGAAGAATTTAATATTAATTCTACTCAACAATTAGGAACGATTTTGTTTGAAAAACTAAAATTAACCACTTCGAAAAAAACAAAAAAAGGTTATTCTACTGATGTAGACACCTTAGAAAAAATAAAAAGAGAGCATCCTATTGTAGAAAAAATATTAGAGTATCGTAGTTTAATGAAATTAAATTCTACTTATGTAGAGGGAATGCTCCCATATGTAAATAACAAAACGGGGCGTATTCATTCTTATTTTCATCAAACAGTTACAGCAACAGGAAGAATTAGTTCAACTGAGCCAAATTTGCAAAACATTCCAACTCGTTTTGAATTAGGAAAAAGGTTAAGAAAAGTATTTAAACCAAAAGAAGGTTATATTTTTATCGATGCCGATTATTCTCAAATTGAGTTAAGAATTTTAGCCCATATATCACAAGATGAGCATATGTTACAAGCATTTAAAGATGGAGAAGATATCCACAAACAAGCAGCATCCAAGGTTTTAGGTATTCCTATTGAAGAAGTAACAAAAGAACAAAGAAGTGATGCCAAAGCAGTTAATTTTGGAATTGTATATGGTATTAGCGATTTTGGTTTAGCAGAACAATTAGGAATTTCTAGAAAACAAGCAAAACAATATATCGACCAATATTTGGAAAAATATAGTGGAATTCAAACTTTTATGAACGACATTGTAGAAAAGGCAAAAGAACAAGGCTATGTTGAAACCTTATTCCATAGAAGAAGATATTTGCCAGAGCTAAAATCAAATAATTACATGGTTCGCCAGTTTGGTGCAAGAGCGGCTATGAATACACCAATTCAAGGAACAGCAGCTGATATTATGAAACTTGCCATGGTAAATTTGAATCAAAAATTAAAAGAAACAAATTTAGATGCTCAAATTATTTTACAAGTACATGACGAACTCATTTTAGAAGTAAAAATAGAAGAAAAAGAAAAAGCAAAAGAACTATTAAAAAACTGCATGGAAAATGCGATTCATTTATCGGTACCATTAGAGGTAGAAGTAACAGAGGCAAGTAATTGGTATGAGGCAAAATAAAATGATTAATTTACAAAAGAAGAATAAAACAAAAAGGAGAGAAATTAGTTTGAAGAAGAAAAAAGGCATAATACTAGCAATTCTATTACTTTTCCTTGTTATTGCTATATTTATTTTTAAACCACAAGATTGGTTTATGAAAAAAATTTATAAATTAGAATATAGTGAATATGTGTATTCTTATGCACAAGAAAATGATATCGATCCATATTTAATTTTTGCTATGATTAAAGTAGAAAGCAATTTCAATCGTAATATTCAGTCAAAAAGTGGAGCAATTGGACTTATGCAATTGATGGAAGCAACTGCTATTGAAATGGCAAATGAAGTAGGTGAAGAAGTAGTTGTAAAAGAGGCTTTATATAATCCAGAAAAAAATATTAAAATAGGAACTAAATATTATGCTTTCCTTTTAAAACATTATGAGGGTAATTCATATTTGGCACTTGCTGCCTATAATGCAGGAATGGGTAATGTAGATAAATGGATTGAACAAGGAACTATTAAGAAAGATGGCTCAGACTTAGAAAATATTCCCTATAAAGAAACAAACAATTATGTTAGAAAAATTATAAGAGATTATAAAATATATCAAAATTTATATAAAAATAGTAAAAATATAGAATGAAATAAAGTGAACCATTTTTATTGGTTCACTTTATTTTAAAACAATTGCTAACTTATACAGGGAGAAAATTAGGTTCAATGATTTCCATTATCTTATCCAATACTGCATTTTCCATGTCAGGAATGGAAAGCAAGGAAGTATCCATTCGAATGATAGGCTTGTCTACCTTCTTATAGAACTTTTCCAATTCCTTTTTATATAAATCGATAAAATCATTGGTGGATAATACAATGGGTTCTCCGTTACTCATAGCATATCTTCTTTTAAGAGAAACTTCAGTAGAAACATCAACAACAAAGAGATAGTCGGGCTTTAACTGAAACTGTTTGTCCATTTCCTCCAGAATTTTCAAGAGAGAAGCAGAATCTTCATCAGAGCAGACCTTTTGTACTCTTAAAAATTCTGCCCAGAACATAGCATCATAAAAACCTCTATCCAAGAAAATAACTTCTGCTGTTGAAAACTTTGTTTCAATTAAAGATTGCAACTGCCCATGTGTAATCCAGACATTTCGAGCCCAAGTCTTCTTAGGAATACATTTAGGAACAAGTTCTGCATCTTCTTGTTTCTTTTCTACTATATAGCCTTTTGTAGGTAGAAATTCCTGCAAAAAAGAAATTAAAGTACTCTTACCAGAATTAGGTGGTCCGGTAAATTCAATAATGATTGGTTTCCGCATAGTCATGCCAAATACCTCCTATAAAATATTTAAGATAGGCAAATTATATCACTTAGAAACATAATTGTAAATAATAAATGAAATATTGCTATTAAAATAAAATTCATATATAATAAGAAAAGTGAAAAAGGAGGATAAAAATTATGATAGAAGATAAAATTGAATATGCTATCTATTATGCGACAAAAGCACATCAAGGACAAAAAAGAAAAGTAGAAGATATTGATATGATATTTCATCCATTTACTGTTGGTATGATTTTGCAACGAAGTGGATGTGATGAAGATGTTGTAGCAGCAGGTATTTTACATGACGTAGTAGAAGATACAGAACATACTTTTGAAGATATTGAAAGAGAATTTGGAAAAGTAGTTAGAGACTATGTGTATGATTCTTCTGAACCAGATAAATCATTACCATGGATAGAAAGAAAAAAACATACGATTGAACAAATTAAAAATGCACCACTAGGTTCAAAACTAATTGTAGCATGCGACAAAATTAGTAATCTTCAAGATGCGTTATCGAATATAGAAAAATATGGAGAAGATAAAATTTTAAGTAGAAATCCAGAAGAACAAAAATGGTACTATACTAGTGTATATCATAGTTGTATCGAAGGAGTAAATAAAGAACATCCTATTTTTGAAAGATATCGTAAAATATTACAAAAAGTTTTTCAATAAGGAGGAAATCAAAATGTCAATCTTAGTAACAGGTGGTGCAGGTTATATAGGAAGCCACACAGTCATTGAATTATTAAATGCAAATGAAGATGTAATTATAATCGATAATTTTTCGAATAGTAAACCACAAGCATTAGAAGCAATAAAAACGATAACCGGAAAAGATTTTAAATTTTATGAAATAGATTATTTAGATAGAAACGCTTTAGAAAAAGTATTTGAAGAAAATCCAAGCATCGATAGTGTATTAAATTTTGCAGGATTTAAAGCAGTAGGAGAATCGGTAAAAAAACCATTAGAATATTACACCAATAATATTTCAGGAGCACTTGTTTTGTTAGAAACAATGCGTAAATATCATGTTAAAAAATTTGTATTTAGTTCTTCTGCAACGGTATATGGAGAGCCAGAAAAAATACCTTTAACAGAAGATTGCAAAGTAGGCGGAACGACTAATCCTTATGGAACCACAAAGCTTTATATTGAACAAATCTTAAAAGACTTATATCAATCAGACCCAACATGGAATATTGCCATTTTACGCTATTTTAACCCAGTAGGAGCCCATGAAAGTGGATTAATTGGAGAAGAACCACAAGGAATTCCAAATAATTTAATGCCATATATCGTTAGAGTAGCAGCAGGAATATTACCAGAATTATCTGTTTTTGGAAATGACTACCCAACACCAGACGGAACAGGAGTAAGAGACTATATTCATGTAGTAGATTTAGCAAAAGGTCATTTAAAAGCATTGGAAAAACTAAACAAAGAGAAACAAGGATTATTTATTTACAATTTAGGAACAGGAACAGGCTATAGTGTACTTGATATGGTAAAAGCATTTGAAAAAGCAACAGGCAAAAAAGTTGCATATAAAATAGCACCAAGAAGAGAAGGAGATATTGCCACTTGCTATTCTAATCCAGAAAAAGCAGAAAAAGAATTAGGCTGGAAGGCAGAAAAAACATTAGAAGACATGTGCAAAGACTCATGGAATTTTATTAAAAAGTAGAACAGGAGGGACGCCCCTTTTCGTTCCAAAATGGAACGCTGGGGACACCCCTTCTTTTATATAGTAGGAAAGTTCTATTTCCATGCTTAAAATTTTTCATTTTGAAAAATTTTACAATTTTCTATAGTAATCATAAAATTGGTAACAATAAAATAAGTTTTCATAAAGAATAGCATAAAAAATAATTGTGTAAAAAGTAAAAGCGAAAATCCTTACTAATTGGTTATCAACAAAGTTATCCACAGTTTCCACAATATTATGTGTAAAAAAGAAAAATAAAAAGCAGTAACATAATGTAAAATATTTGAAATATTTTTGAAATAAAAATGTAATAATAAAGAGAAAAACACCTGTTTTTGTAATATACATGTAATAAAACAGAGAAAAATAATAAAAAATAGATCATAATATTAGAAAATACTTTCAATAATGTAATATAATTGTAACAAAAGAGAAGATAAAATTCATAGTAAAATAGTTTACTTTTCTATGTGTTTGTTATATAATAACGTTGTTTCGTAACAGTTGATATGAGAATATAGAAAAATAAGGGGGAAAAGTATCATGGAAGCAAAAATATTAGGAGATTCCTTACCAGTAGTAACATGTAAATTAAAAAAAGGAGAAAGTATTGTAACCGAATCCGGCGGAATGAGTTGGATGGACGAAGGTATTGAAATGAAAACCTCAACTAATGGTGGTATTATGAAAGGATTAGGAAGAGCTTTAGCAGGTGAGTCTATCTTTATGAATATTTATACCGCACAAAAAGATGATGTAGAAATTGCATTTTCATCTTCTTTTCCAGGCAAAGTATTAGAATTTGACTTACAAGAAGGCGAAACTATGATTGCACAAAAAAGAGCTTTCTTGTGTGCAGAAAATACTGTTGATATTTCTATGCATTTTAGAAAGAAATTAGGAGCTGGCTTTTTTGGTGGTGAAGGTTTCATTATGCAAAAAATTACAGGACCAGGAAAAGTATATTTAGAAATTGACGGAGAAGTAATTAAGAAAGAATTAGAAGCAGGAGAAAAATTAAAAGTAGATAATGGCTATGTAGCTGCTATGACATCTTCTGTAAAATTAGACATTACAACAGTTCCAGGACTTAAAAATATTATGTTTGGCGGAGAAGGTTTGTTTTTAACCACTGTAGAAGGACCAGGAACTGTCTATTTACAATCTATGCCAATTTCAAAATTAGCTGGAATGTTATATGTAGGACCAAAAAATTAAAGTAAAAAATTACGAATATAAATTTAAAAATAGAGAATAAAAAATAAAGAATTAAAGTTAAAAATAAAACGAAGTAATTTTATTTAGAAACCAGAAAAAAGGAGAAAAGAAAAATGTCAGAATTAACAATGGAAAAATTAGTTTCTTTATGTAAAAATAGGGGCTTTGTTTATCCGGGCTCTGAAATTTATGGAGGCTTAGCCAATTCATGGGACTATGGCCCAATTGGAGCAGAATTAAAGAAGAACATTAAAGATGCATGGTGGAAAAAATTTATTACAGAAAATAAATATAATGTAGGAATTGATGCAGCTATCATGATGAATCCACAAGTATGGGTAACAACAGGACATGTTGGCGGATTTTCTGATCCTTTAATTGACTGTAAAGCTTGTAAAACAAGACATAGAGCAGATAAATTAATTGAAGAATGGGGCTTCCAAAATGGAAAAGAGATTTCTGGTTTAGATGGTTGGAGCAATGAACAATTAGTAGAATATATCAAAGAAAATAATATTCCATGTCCAAATTGTGGAAAACAAGATTTTACCGAAATTAGAAAATTTAATTTAATGTTTAAAACTTTCATGGGAGTTACTGAAGATGCTAAATCAGAAGTATATTTAAGACCAGAAACAGCCCAAGGAATGTTTGTAGATTTCAAAAACGTTCTTCGCACTACCAGAAGAAGAATGCCAATGGGAATTGGCCAAATGGGTCGTTCTTTTAGAAATGAAATTACTCCAGGAAACTTTATATTTAGAACTAGAGAATTTGAGCAAATGGAACTAGAATTCTTCTGCAAACCAGGAACCGATTTAGAATGGTATGAATATTGGAAAACTTTCTGCAAAAATTGGCTTGTAAGTTTAGGAATCAAAGAAGAAAATCTAAGACTAAGAGAACATTCCAAAGAAGAACTTTCTTTCTATAGCAAAGGAACAACCGATATTGAATTTTTATTCCCATTTGGTTGGGGAGAATTATGGGGTATTGCAGATAGAACAGACTACGATTTATCAAGACATATGGAAGCATCCAAAGAAGACTTAACCTATTTAGACCCAGAAACTAACGAAAGATATGTTCCATATTGTGTAGAGCCAGCAGTTGGTGTCGATAGAATCTTTTTAGCCATGCTATGTAATGCCTATGAAGAACAAGAAATAGCAGAAGGAGATACAAGAATTGTGTTACACTTACATCCAGCATTAGCACCATATAAAGTAGCAGTTCTTCCACTTTCTAAAAAATTAAGTGAAAAAGCAGACGAAGTGTATACTAAGTTATCTAAAAAATTTATGTGCGACTATGACGAAGCAGGTTCCATTGGAAAGCGTTATAGAAGAGAAGACGAAATTGGAACACCTTATTGTGTAACGATTGACTTTGATACTTTAGAAGATGAATCAGTAACAATAAGAGATAGAGACACCATGGAACAAGTAAGAGTCAAAATAGAAGATTTAACCTCTTGGTTAGAAGAGAAAATGGAATTTTAAAAAAATGAGATTTTTGGGACGGACTCAAAAATCTCATTTTTTTTGTTGAATAATGGTAAAAAATGTAGAAAAGTTATTCTTGATTTCTATTGGTTTACATAGTATAATATTGGCATAAAATGCATTTTAATTTTTAATAAAGGAGAACTATGCCTAGAGTAAATAGAAGTTTTTTTGAAAGTGGAACATTTCATATAATGGTCCAAGGCCTAAATAAAAATTATATATTTGAAAACGCATATTTTAAAAATACTTATTTAAAATTAATTAAAAAATATAAACAAATATATGATGTTGATATAATTGCATATTGTATAATGGACAATCACACACATCTTATTATCCATACAAAAGATATGGAAGAAATTTCAAAATATATGCATGATATTAATTCAGTATTTTCTAGAGTCTACAATGAGAAAGTAAAACGTGTAGGCTATGTATTCAGAGATAGATTTAAAAGTCAAAACATTTATTCTCAAGATTATTTATTAAAGTGTATCAAATATATTCACATGAATCCCGTGAAAGCCAAAATTGTTCAAAATGAAAAAGATTATTACTTTTCTAGTTATAATGACTATTTTATAAAAAACATAGATAAAGAGAAGATAATAACAAACACATTTTTAAACGAAGAAGAAATTCAAATATTAAAAAATATGGAAGAAAAAGAAGTAGAAATAATGGATGTTGATAGAACTGATGATGAAAATTTAGAAATAGCAATAAAGCAAATGATTCATAATCAACATATAACATTTAATGAAATAAAAAAAGATAAAAAGATTATACTTGAATTAACTAGTGAATTGAAGAAAAAAGGATATAAACAAAAGGATATTGCAAATAAATTAAAAATAAATGAGAAAAAAATATCTAGAATTTTAAGAAGCGCAAAATGAGATTTTTAGGCCCGGCCCAAAAATCTCAAAAATCTTAAAAATCTCTAAAAAAAATTGCTAAAATCTCTTTACATTTGGCTAAAATATAGATATAATAGTTACGTTCTGGAAAAATATGCTAGGACAAGATTTTATTTTTCGTAAGTTTTAACAATATACATAGAGTTAAGACAAAAAACAAGAAAAAACAAGGAGGTTTTTTTATGAGTCAAAAGTATGTATACCTTTTTAGTGAAGGAAATGCAAACATGCGTGAACTTTTAGGAGGAAAAGGAGCAAACCTTGCAGAAATGACAAATTTAGGTTTACCAATTCCACAAGGTTTCACAGTTACCACAGAAGCTTGTACAAGATATTATGAAGATGGTGAGAAAATTGCACCAGAAATCGAAGCAGAAATCTTTGCAAGTTTAGCAAAATTAGAAGAAATGACAGGAAAGAAATTTGGAGACATCGAAAATCCATTACTTGTATCTGTTCGTTCAGGAGCTAGAGCTTCTATGCCAGGTATGATGGATACCGTTCTAAACTTAGGTTTAAATGAAGATGTAGTAAAATCAATGGCAGCAAAAAATGAAAGATTTGCTTATGATAGCTACAGAAGATTTATTCAAATGTTTAGTGATGTTGTTATGGAAATACCAAAGCCTTTCTTTGAAAAAATTATTGATGAAGTAAAAGAAGCTAAAGGTGTTAAATTAGACACAGAATTAACAGCAGAAGATTTAAAAGAATTAGTTGTTCGTTTTAAAGAAGTATATAGAAATGCAAAAGGAGAAGAATTCCCATCTGATCCAAGAGTACAACTAATGGAAGGTGTAAAAGCCGTATTCCGTTCTTGGAACAATGCAAGAGCGATTACTTATAGAAGATTAAACGATATCCCAGGAAGTTGGGGAACCGCTGTTAACGTACAAGAAATGGTATTCGGAAACATGGGAGATGACTGTGGTACAGGTGTTGCTTTCACTCGTAACCCAGCAACAGGTGAAAACAAATTATTTGGTGAATATTTAATGAATGCACAAGGGGAAGACGTTGTTGCAGGTGTTAGAACACCACAACATATTGACCAATTAAAAGACACCAATCCAAAAGCATACGAAGACTTTGTAATGTATGCAGAAAAACTAGAAAAGCATTACAGAGATATGCAAGATATGGAATTCACGATTGAAAGAGGAAAATTATTCTTCCTTCAAACAAGAAATGGTAAAAGAACAGCAAATGCTGCATTACAAATTGCAGTTGATTTAGTAAACGAAGGTATGATTACAGAAAAAGAAGCAGTATTAAGAGTGGAACCACAACAATTAGACCAATTATTACATCCAAACTTTGACCAAGCTGCTTTAAAAGCTGCAAAAGTAGTAGCAAAAGGGCTAGCTGCTTCTCCAGGAGCTGCAACAGGTAAAGTAGTATTTACAGCAGAAAGAGCTGTTGAATTACACAAAGCAGGAGAAAAAGATTTAATCTTAGTAAGACTTGAAACATCTCCAGAAGATATCGATGGAATGAACGTATGCCATGGTGTACTTACCGTACGTGGTGGTATGACATCACACGCAGCTGTTGTTGCACGTGGTATGGGAACATGCTGTGTTGCAGGTTGTGGTGAAATTACAGTTAATGAAGAAGAAAAATACTTCGTACTTCCAGAAGGTAGAAAAGTAACAGAAGGAGAATGGATTTCTCTTGATGGATCTACTGGTAATGTATATGGAGAAAAAATTGAAACAGTGGATGCAACTGTATCTGGAAACTTTGCAACATTAATGGGATGGGCTGACCAATATAGACAATTAAAAGTAAAAACAAATGCAGATACGCCAAGAGATGCAAAACAAGCATACAACTTTGGTGCACAAGGTATTGGACTATGCCGTACAGAGCATATGTTCTTTGCACCAGACAGAATTGCTGCTATCCGTGAAATGATTGTTTCAAGAACACCAGAACAAAGAGCAAAAGCATTAGAAAAAATTCTTCCAATGCAAAGAGGAGACTTTGAAGGACTATATAGAGAAATGAAAGGTTACCCAGTAACTATCCGTTTCTTAGATCCACCTCTACATGAGTTCGTTCCACACGAAGACGAAGCAATTAGAGATTTAGCAAAAGAAATGGGACTTTCTTTTGAAGAATTAAAGAATATCTGTGAAGGATTAAAAGAATTCAACCCAATGATGGGACACCGTGGATGTCGTTTAGCAGTTACTTACCCAGAAATTGCAGAAATGCAAACAAAAGCTGTAATTCAAGCTGCTATTAACGTAAACAAAGAAGGAATGAATGTAGTTCCAGAAATCATGATTCCACTTGTTGGAGAAGTAAAAGAATTAAAATATGTAAAAGACATCGTAGTAAAAACTGCAGATGCCGTTATCAAAGAAGCAGGAGTAGACCTAAAATATAAAGTAGGAACCATGATTGAAATACCAAGAGCTGCACTAACTGCTGATGAAATCGCAAAAGAAGCTGAATTTTTCTCCTTTGGTACAAACGACTTAACCCAAATGACATTTGGTTTCAGCCGTGATGACGCTGCTAAATTCTTAGGAGATTACTACGACAAGAAAATTTATGAATCAGATCCATTTGCTAAACTTGACCAAAACGGTGTTGGAAAATTAGTAGAAATGGCTGCAAAACTAGGAAGACAAACAAGACCAGATTTAGACTTAGGAATTTGTGGAGAGCATGGAGGAAACCCAGCATCAGTAGAATTCTGCCATAATGTAGGATTAGACTATGTATCTTGCTCACCATTTAGAGTTCCAATCGCAAGACTAGCTGCTGCACAAGCTGCCATCAAAAATCCTAGAAAATAATTGAATAGGTAAACAGGAGGGACGCCCCCTTTTCGTTCCAAAATGGACGCTTAGGGGACACCCTTCTTTTTTATATTCTAAAAAAGTTATCATCTATGATGATAGAGTTATTTTAGAAAATTGACATAAATAATCTTTCATGCTATACTATTAACAGAAATTTTGTAGAATCCTTTTTATTTAAACAAGTAGATTAAGACATTTTTCAATTGAAGAAAGGAGAAAATTAATGACAAAACAAGAACAAAAAGAAAACAATTCACAAATAAAATTGAGGTTTGGAGGAGAATTATCAAAAGAAAAATCGCTCAAAATTGCTAGTACATTAATTCAGGCAGTTTATGAATTATTTCAAAGAGAACTTGTAATGGCTAACTTTCCAGAAGATGACGAGGAAGACATGCATCATTATCATATTACCACTAAAAATATAGAAATCTTGGTATATGATTCTCCAGATAGTTGTGGCTATTTTTCTATTTTACCTGATTATGATCAAAGTACCTATGTGTTTACACGAGTAACTCAGTTTCGGCAAAATGGTATTCCAAAATATAGAATGTATTTTGGATTTGATATTTTAAAAATGACTTTTTTGGAACTTTTTGCTCTTGTATATATTAATACAAAAGGATATGTACGAGAAAGCCATTGCATTGAAGAAGTAGAAAAATTCTTTAAAGGAGAAGAATTAAAATCGATTTCTTCTTAACAAAGAAAAAACCATTTACCCAATAAGGTAAGTGGTTTTTTGTGTCATACAATTGTAATAGAAAAGTAAAATAATAGTAACACATTTTTTTACTATTCGTGCTATAATAAAAAAGCATTTAAAAAATAAAGGTGAAGAAAATGAGCGAAGAAGAGAAGAAAGTAACAGAAACAAATGAAATGGAAGAAGTAAGTAAAACAAGAAAAGAAGAATTTGACAAAATTTTAGAAAAAATAAAGAAAATGTCAGATGCTATTAGCTTACACGAAGATGTTAAAAACGCTGTATCCAAAGAAGAAGTAGATAATAATTATTTAAACTATGTTGAAAATTCTTTAGAGGATAGGCTTTTTAATGATGCTAAATTTGATAAAATAAAGTCAAAAGTATTATTAGAAGTAGTATGCCCATGTTTAGCTGAAATTGAAAATTTTGAAACGGAAAAGTTAGAAATTGCAGATATTGGCAGTCACCTAGAAGAACAAGAAAAATATATGGATAAAATTTGTGTATATGATGGAAAATTTGTATGCTTATTTGGCGTAAATGAAATAAATCCTGAAAAAGTTATAAAATATGAATCTAGGAAATTTAGCCGTGTGGATATGATTCAAGCAATTTGCGAAAAATTAGAAGAAGGTAAAACAGTACAAATGGAGCAATATGATGAATATTATGTAGTATCTGATGAAAATGGATTAAAAGTATTTTCTGAAAGAAAAGTGACTGCATTATTAAAAATAGAAGAAACCATATTCGACAAAATGAAAAATAAACTACTTTCTATTTTTAATAAAAAAGCATTTACCAAGAAAAAATATTTACCAAATATAGAATTAGTTTATGATACGAATCCAAATCGTTTTAAAACTTTTGAACATAAAAGTAAGATAGATGCAAAGTCAAGAATGAAAGCATTATTAAATAAAGAAAGAGAGATAACAAGAAGCACAAATTCATAAATAGTGCTTCTTTTATTATATTCTATTTATAGATTATTATTTCAGTAAAAAAAATTGATTTTACTATTTACGAAAACTGAAAATTAGTTTATAATAAAACAGTAACTTATATTGTCACGTTTCATCATGGAGGTAATGACATGGAAAAGGAATTGAAAAGAATTAAAACCTTAACCACAAGAAATCTGCAGGAATCGATGAAAGTAGGAGGATGTGGCGAGTGCCAAACTTCCTGCCAGTCGGCCTGCAAAACCTCATGCACAGTAGGTAACCAGACCTGCGAGAAGATAAAATAAGGAAAAATAGTTCAAAAGAATGCAAATTAGCAAAGACTAAAATAGAACTAAACACCTATTTTTTCTTCTTAAAAAAACAGAAACATCAAAAAAAGCCGTAGAATTACGGCTTTTTTGCTTGCACATAATCTTACAAATTTCGCACTTATTTTGTTCGTTTAGAGACTTTCACACTTATAAAAATATAAGCATCAAAACACATCAAAATAATAACGTAAAAAATTTACTTTTTCGACAAAAAATACAAAAAACTATTGAAAACATATCAAAGATATAGTAAAGTAATTATAGTAATGTAAGCATATTGCAACATACAAAAAGAATATATTTATAGCAATATGAAAAATAAAAAATAAAAGTGGGAGTAGTATTATGAAAAACACACGTATCAAATCTTTAATATTGCTTTTGGCAATACTTTTTTTATTACCAACGATAGTTATGGCAAGCGAAAAAATAACATTAAAAACAGACAAAGAATATTTAGAAATAGGAGAAGAATTCATTGTAACTGCTAAATTACCTACAGACAACAAACTGTATGCACTAACCGCCACCTTAAGTTATGATGAAAATGTTTTTGAAGCAATTGATGATGACAACTTCACTTTAGCAGATACGGACAAAGAGGTAATTTATAATGCCAAAAACAAAAAATTTGGCTTAATAAACAAATCTGGAGAAATTCCAGAGGAATTATTAAGCGTTCGTTTAAAAGTGAAAAAAGGTGCGAATGTTGGTAGAACAACTATTTCTTTAACCAATGTTTCAGCATCAGATGGAAAAAGCAAATTTTCTTATGATGATGTATCAGTAGAAGTCATTGTAACTCGTGATGCAGAAGATGGAGAAGTAGTACCAACGAATAAAAATGAAAATATTACAGCCGATGCACAAGAAAATACAATAAAAACATTTACCACAAAACCTATAATAATAGGCTTTTCTGTAGCACTTGCTTTATTCATAATAATATGCATTATAATAAATGTTTTAGAAATAAGAAATAGAAAACAAATTACAATAGCACTAATTGTTCTAAGTTGCATTTGTGCAATAACTATTATTTCACTATGTATAGTTAATGTAAGCAAAAAAGATGTCAACAAGGATGGCGTTAAGAACTATGAAGATGCAAAGGACATTATAAAATATCTGATTGATATAGAAGGTACTAATACAAGTGAAGAAGTAAAACCAAGCATAAATGAAGACCAAAGCGATGGAAGCAAAGAAAAAACTAATGTAGCGCAAAATAGTGGAAGCACAGGTTCATCTAGTTCAAATAGCAATGGCAATAGTAGCAACAACAATAGCAACAATAATAGCAACAATAATAGCAATAACAACAATAATAATAACAACAATGGTAACAATAATAGCAATAACAATAATAATAACAATGGTAACAGTAACAATAATAGTAACAATAGCAATAATAATAATAACAGCAACAACACAAATCCAAATGAAAATAACAACCAAACCACAAAGCCAGACAATGAACGCCCAGGTAACCCTGACTACGACGTAGATAATGATGGAGATGTTGACATTGATGATGCAGGTGGAAGCGTTCAAGACACAACAGAAAATACAAAATATAAAGTAGAATTAAGCGAAGTAACAGAAGGAAATCAACACTACTTCTTAAAACAAGAAAAAATACCATTAAGCTTCAATGCTACAATTACACCTAATGAAACAATAGAAAAAGTAGTAATAAATGGGCAAACTTATTCTGTATTAAACAATGCTTCATACTATAATGTTACATTAGAAGCGCAAAATGAAGCAGGAGTAAAAGAATATAAAATAACGAAAGTAATCTTAAGCAATAAACGAGAAATAGATGTAAAATTAACCATCAAAAAAGAAGTTCTAAAAGATGAACCTTATGTAGATATGTTCAACATTAGTGACGAAAATGATGCTTTAAATTTCAGACTAGAAGACAAAGATAGCGCCTTTATAACAGGAAATATTTTAGTATATGATGATAAAGAAAACCTAGTAATTAACAAAAAAATAGAAAAAGAAAACCATATCCCATATCAATTTGAAGAAGATGTAGCATATAACATTTTCATAGCAGGCGCTTATGACCTTGATAGTAACGCACTAAATGATATTACGGGAGAAAAAAACTATTATGAAAATCAAGAAATGTATGTTCACACCTTCAAAATAGCAAGCAACTATGAATTTAAAATTAGCAATGTAACCATTACAGACGCAATTGAAAAAGGACAAAAACCAGTTATCACTTTTGATAGCACAAACAATAAAGAAATCCCAATAGACTATATTGTTATCAATAATGAAGAATATGACATAAGCCAAAAAGATTCAAATCATTACGAAGTTATTTTAGAAAAAATAGATACTTCTAACTTTGGAAAATTCCATATTGATATAGAAGAAGTTGTATTAGATAACTTTAAAGATTTCAAAAAAGATAAAGATTATAGCATAAATCAATTAACATACAATGTATTAAAAAATGCACCAACAATTGAAAATATTACTATAACAGAAAATAAAGAAGCAAAAAATGTTTCTGTTTCTTACAACTTTAATGATGCAGATGATACATTAGAAAATTTAACAGCAGTTTTAGTAGATTCTACAGATAAAATTATTGACACAAAAGAGATTGAAAACCCTAAAAACAATCCTATTATTACATTATCTTATGGAAATAGTGTAGATGGAAGATATAAAGTAAAATTCCTTGCAGACTGCAACTTAGGTACAGATAGACACATTTATACAGACAAAAATATTGGAGAAGAAGAAATACTAACTCAAACCGATATTTATATTGTAAATGCTACAGTTACAACAGTTTATCCACAAAAAAATCAACCAAAATATAAAATAACTTATGAAGTATATGCTTCTGATAGTGTAAAGAGAATACAAGATAATCTATTTTACAATGTAGTATCTGGAATAACCATAAATGGCTTAAACTATGATGCAGATAAAACAAATAAAGCCTTTACATCTGCTATAAGCTTTACAGTACCAAGCGAATCTGGTATTGTAGAACTAGAGGCAACTAGAGTACAATTACAATTTGAAGATTACAACCGTAATATCCACCAATTCTTCTCTGTAAGACCACATATAACAAAAATTGATGTATTAAAAGACAAACCAACCATTGAAAATCTTTCTATTGAAAATGAAGACTATGCAAAAGAACAAGTAACCTTTAAATTTGATGTTGTAGATGATAATGGCGGATTTGAAAGCGGAACTATTGAACTTAATAATCAAGTCCAACCAATTCAAAGAGGAACAAATACAATTACATTTAGCAATATTCCAAAAGATACAGCACTAGAACTAAAATTCTATGGAGACTACGACTTAGACACCAATACATTACCTGAAGAAGAAGCAAAAAATAAATATACACATGAGCCTATTTATAATACTTCTTATGGACTTTATGATAAAACAGAATATGACAAAATCGAGCTAACTGATATAAGTGTTAATAGCAACAATGAAGACACATATTTTGAAAAAAATGAAAATATCAAAATAAACTTTAATATAGTAGGACTAAATTCTGAATTAAATCTTACTGTAAGTAAAATAGTAGTAGAAAATCAAGAATATGCAGTAGAAACCACAGAAGAAGGCTCATATGTCATAATGAACGGCTATAATACAGCTGGAGAAAAAGAGATTAAAATTGAAGAAATCATCTTAAATAATGGTAAAAAAGTTACTTTAACAAATCCTGCTTTAGCAAAAGTAGAAGTATTAAAAGATGCTGTTACCATGGAAGATTTTGTTTATAGTATGGATGATGAAAATATCAATATGGAATTTGTACTAAAAGATTTAGATAAATCTGTTCAAGGCAATTTAGCAGAAAAGATAAAAATACAAGTACTTAATGAAGATGAAGAAGAAATTCAAACCTTCCCATATAATGCTAAAATACAACTTAAGAAACAAGAAGGAGTACTAAGATACTATATTAAAGTTTTAGCAAATTACGACCGCGACAATAACAAAGACAATAGCAAAAACAATTACGAGAATCAAACAATTTTAGATGAAGTAATTTCTATAGATAAAAACAATATAGAGTTAAGAAACATCACAGATATTACATTATACAAAGAACAAAATGGTAATACAGTAGCAGTAGAAGAAGTAAATGTAAGTGATTTAGAAAAAAACAAATCATCTTACTTTGTAAAAATTTCTATGGCAGAACTACCTACCGTTCATGGAAAAATAAAAGATGTGTTACAAGAACAAGGAAGACTAATCTTAATTCTTGATTATGAATATACTACAAATGAAGTTACGAAAGAAGTAAAAGATATTAGAATAGACTTTGGTGCAATAAAAAATGGAGTTGCTAAAAACGAATCACGTCCTCAAACATTAGCAGAATTAATTGCTAAAATAAAAGAAAATCCAGAAGGAAATTATGTGCTAGAAAGTGACTTAGATGCAGGTAACTATACAAACGATGAACTTTCTATTATTGATACTACCTTCAAAGGAACATTAAATGGTAATGGATATGCAATTAAAAACCTAAAGAAACCATTATTTAAAGAAATAAATGATGGAACAGTAGAAAACTTAAAATTAGAAAATGTTATATTACCATCCAATAATGCGAAAGGTGCTCTAGCAAATAGTAGTAATAAAGCAACAATTAAAAATGTTTTAATTACTGGTTACACGAAAAAAGCTAGTGAGGCTCAAACAGGTGCTTTAATTGGAATAGCAAGTAATGGAACTATGATTGAAAATTGTAAAGTTTCTAACTTAGATTTAAGCATAGCTTGGGCGAATCAACAAGTTGGTGGCTTAGTAGGTTCTCTTGATAATTCAACCATTAAAAATAGTTATGCAACTGGTAGAATTGACGGAGGTTATAACTTTAAAGGTGGTTTAGTTGGAAATATAGGAGGAACATCTACCCTTGAAAATTGTTTTGTAAAAGTTAATTTAACAGGAAATGGTGGAATAACCTATGGTTTGGCAGGTTCTTATACAGGAAATATTGTTGCTAAAAATTGTGTATGTTTAAGTACTGGATATAGAGATGGTATGGCTAATAAATTAAAGAGCCAATCAGAAAACAATTATCTATTAGCGAGTGGAGAAACCACAGTAAATAGTATTACAAACATTACACAAGACCAAATAGATACAGCACTATTTAAAGATAAAGCGCATTTTGATGAAAACATTTGGAATTTAAAAGATATATCTTATGACACAACACCTACATTCAACGTAGAAAAAGTTAGCAAAATTAATAAAGAGCAAGTAGGGGAAAAATACGACGAAAGCAAAGAAACTTTATATAATAACTTAATGTTACTAATGCCATTCTATGATAGTAATAAAATAGTAAACACAGCAGAAAAAATGAAAGAGGATGATATTCTAGCAACACAAGAAATTGCTCACATTGTGCCAGTAGATGAAACTGGAAATATAGTAACTTATTTAACAAGTGAAAATCCACAAAAAATTAAAAAAATAAAAGTAGTATTTAAAAACAATGAAAAAGCAGAATATGACGTTCGTTACGATAACATTTATGACATGGTAGCAAGTTACAGAATAAGCAGTTTAAAAATAGATTATACCTTTAACCACTATGTAATAGATAGCAATTCACAACTTGTAAATAATTTAACCAATTACTTAGCAGGTCTAAACTATGAAGACAATTTAGATAAATTAACACCTACAGCAGATAGCAGAATTTATCGTGACTACTACAATGATGTAACAAAATATGACTTAAAAGAATTCGTATTAAAGTACTTATCAAACAGCAATTATACCAATACAACAAATAGCGAAACTATTGATGATTACTTAGAAAAAGAAATTAAGAAAGACCAAAAATTAGAAAAATTATTATATGTATATAATTACTTTAAACGTTTCTATAGTGTAGATATTGATGGTATTATGCTAAATGATTTAATGCTATTTGACTCACAAGGATTTAATGCAAGCATGAATCCACAAAATATAGCAACGATATACTTATCAAATGATAATAACTTCACTTTAAGTAGAACTAACGATGCTTATAAAGATACACTTGCAAAATATACCGGACTTGATACCATTCCAGATTTACTTGCCTATTTTGTAACAACATTAAGCAATTTAGAGCCAGCAAAATGGTATGCAGATGAATTCCAAGGATATTTACTAGAAATAAATGTACCAAATAGAGAAGACATCATGTACACTTTATGGGATCACATTCAATATAAAGACACCAATAATCGTGCAGTATGGCATAACTACGCATTACCAATATTAACACTACCAAAGAATGCAGCATATATTATTTCTACACCAACGCAATTCTTGATTGGTGCACAAAGGGTTTATACAAAAGATCCAGATAGTGCAGAAGGACAAAAAGAACTTCAAGAGTATGTAAATAAATATGCTCCTAGAATGCAAGACTACTACAAAACGGCAGCAGGAATATTAAATGAAGCAAAATACTTTAATGAAATTCATACTATTCAAATAGATAAAAGATTTACTTATGATTTAAATGGAAATCTAGTATTCCAAAGTCCATATCAAACACAAGAGCCATTCCATAAGAACTTTAATGAAGTATTTGGACAATGGGCACATCAAGACGGAAACGCTGCTACTGCCAATGGAACCGTTATCTTCTGGAGAGCAGAAGGAGCATTGCAAGGAGAATGGACCTATGATACTTGGTCACATGAAACAGCGCACAACATAGATGCAAGACTATTCCTAAAAAATAATGGAAGAAGATTCGATGCAGGTGGAGAAGATTACGCAGACAATAACTTAAGCCAAAGATTCTATGAGAGTGATATTACAATGAATATTTCAGAACGCTATGAAGAAGGAACATTAATTGGTTCAAACCTAGTACCAGAAAGAATTGACACCCAAGCAGAAATACATGACTTCTATCAAAAAGTATTTGACACTATTTATATTATGGATTATTTGGAAGGTGAAGCATTCTTAAAATTAAGTGCAGAAGAACAATCAAAACTTGTTGTGCAAGTATCTTATCCAAATGAGTCAAAAGAACTAGCACCAGACAAATGGTATCAAAAACGTAACCATACTGTATATCAAGTAATTTCTCAAGAGAAAGTTGAAGCAATGCAATTAGAAACAATAGAAGATTTATATGAAAATAAATTAGTAATGTTCCCTGGAGTGATTTATTCTACTTATACAGAAAACCGTTATGGTGGAGAAGGAATTTACAAAGTTCGTTGGTATCAACCACATAATGATGAAGGAAGACCAGATTCTTATAGTATTAAATGGTTTGCTTATGAAATGTTGGGATATGCCGGATATGATGAAGGTTATATTGAATACTTTAGTAATATCAATTCAGAGAAAAAGACAGTTCAAACAAGTGATGGAAAAACACAAACCATAAATGATTATAAAACCGATTTAATGGCACTTAAAAAGATTACTGGTAAAAATTCATTTAAAGACTACAAAATGATGAGATTTGATAATGTTAAGAATAATTTGAAAAATATTCAAGTTATAAACGTAAATGAATATTTTGAAAAATTCTACAAAGCATTAAAAGCAGATGCCGCCTATGTAAAACAAGTGGAAGAAGAAGCTTTAGCAAAATATCCTTCTGATAGCGAAAGTGATGTTAATAATCGCAATAAATTGATTAGCGCAGCAAGAGCATTTAAAGAGAGTACAGCAGTAAGAAAAGAATTATACTATGCTTTGAAAAATCAAACAAACGATTTTATAGGCAAAGTGTATGATTCGAGCAATTCTCAAGAAGTAAAAGAATTTATTATTCCCGGAGAAACAAAAACAGTATCGACACAAAATTTAAATGTTAATGCTACAACTACTGAAAATAATACTACGGTTTCATCTACGAAAAATGAAGAAAAAACAAATACGACAACAACTAATGAAACTTCATCTAATACTACGATTTCATCTGAACAGAATAATGAACTAACCAATACAGCGACTTCATTTGAACAAAATGAAAGTGCAGAGGCTAATGAAGTTACAGAAGAAACTGCAAATAAAATTGCAACAGAAAATACAAATGAAGTTTCATCAGAAAATAATAATGAAATGGTAAAAAAAGTAAATGAAACTATTGCAGAAAATGCAAATCAAGAAGTAGCAAACGAGGATAGTGCAAATGAGATGTAGAAAGTAGAATGAAACAGAATAAAGCAAACAAGCAAAAGTATAGCAAGAATTAAATTATAGTTATAATGAAAATGAAGTCGCAAATTGCGACTTCATATGAAAACTTGGGGTTACAAATTGTGCTTCAAGTTTTTTATTTAAAAAGAAGAAATACAATCTTTAAGGTTGCAATTTGCAACCTTAAACGAAAATGATAGAGGACAACGCAGAAAATATTACGATGGTGAATATATAGAAAAATCAGTAATTTTGATTGAAATTAACATAAGAATATGATAATATAATAATGTTAAATTTATGAAATAGTGAATATAAAAAATTAAAGATTTTTTACAGAATATGTGGTTCCAAAATGGAACCACATAAAAACAAAAAAGAAAATAAGTTAATTTTTTTAAGGTGTCAATTTGTCACCTTAAAAAATCTCAAATGGAATAAATATTATATAAGAAAACGAATGGAGTGAGAAAAATGGATAGTAGAAATGTAAAACTTGCACATAATCTTATACATAATTCTATTTCTTTAAATAAAAATGATAATATATTAGTAGAAGTAATTGGAGAAGATGGAATAGAACTTGCAAATGAAATTATAAAGCAAGCAAAAGAAATAAATGCAAAGCCACACCTAAATATAATCAATTATAAAGAATTAAAAGATTTTTTAATAAAGGCAACAAATGAAGAAATAATAGAATATGGAAAAAAAGATTATGAAACAATGAAAAAAATGCAGGCATATATAGGAATAAGTGCACCAAAATCTGATAGAAGCTTAGAAGGAGTTCCTCAAGAAAAATTAGAAATCTATAACAAATATTATACAGCCTTAGTGCATTTAGAACAAAGGGTTAAACATACAAAATGGTGCATTTTAAGATATCCGAATAAATATTTCGCCAAGAAAAGCAATATGACATTAGATGAATTTAAAGATTTTTATTATAATGTTTGTAATGTTGATTATAATAAAATGAAAAATGCAATGGAACCACTTAAAAAATTAATGTGTAGAACTGACAAAGTGCATATTATAGCACCTGAAACAGATTTAACATTTAGTATAAAAGGAATTCCTGCTGAAAAATATTATGGTACATTTAATATACCAGATGGGGAAGTTGCAACATGCCCAGTAAAAAACAGTATCAATGGTTACATTACCTATAATGCGAAAACGAAGTATAATGACATTATATTCGAAAATATAAGATTTGACTTTGTCAATGGAAAAATTGTAAAAGCGAATGCTAAAGAAAATGGTAAAGAACTAAATGAAATTCTTGATACAGATGAAGGTGCTAGATATATTGGAGAATTTGCATTTGGACTAAATCCATATATTAATAATACGATATGTGATACATTATTTGATGAAAAAATAAATGGAAGTTTTCACTTTACTCCAGGAATGGCATTAGAAGAAAGCGATAATGGAAATAGGTCAGCAATTCATTGGGATATTGTTAAAATCCTAAAAAAAGAATTTGGTGGTGGAGAAATTTATTTTGATGATACATTAATAATGAAAGACGGAAAGTTTATATTAGAAGAATTAAAAAATTTAAATGCTGAAAATCTAAAATAATTATAAAAATACTACTAAAAATAATAATTATATACTTGACATTATAAAACAAACGTTTTGTAATATACGCAAAATGAATAGGATGTGATAGTATGGAAAAAAATAGTATCGCACCAATAAACGAAGAATTAAATATAGTAAATAATGTAACAAATTATGAAACAGAAAATATCAAAAATTTAATTTATAACATAAGAGGAAAACAAGTAATGTTAGATAGTGATGTAGCTATGCTATATCATTATGATACAAAAAGAATAAATGAAACGGTAAAAAGAAATGTTGAGCGCTTTCCAATAGAATTTTGTTTTCAACTAACAAATAATGAGTATAATATTTTGAAGTCGCAAATTGCGACTTCAAATAAAAACTTGGGGTTACAAATTGTGCTTCAAGTTTTTTATTTAAAAAGAAGAAATAC
>CANQTK010000018.1 GCA_947626735.1 uncultured Clostridia bacterium | reverse complement strand
ATTTTACTATATTTTTTAAAAAAAGAAAAGACTATTGAGCAAAATATTTTTATATACTTTGTCAACAGTCTGAAAAAGAGAAAGACGTAATGTCTTTCTCTTTTCCTTTTTCTTTTATTTTCCTATTAATTCTAATCCCTCTACTTTTTCTATGGTTACTTTTGAAATCGTATTTTCCAATGGCTTGTAAGGAATTTTTACTACTTTGTAATTAGTAGTATGTCCTTTTAAAAACTTGCCCTCTTGTTCTTCCCATAATACTTCTAATTCTTTTCCTATTTCTTGTTCATGATATTTTATTTCGTTTTCGTGAGATAATGCAATTAATTGATTACTTCTTTCTTCTTTTATATTTCCATCTATTTGATTTTCCATAGATGCAGCTTTGGTTCCCTTTCTTTGAGAATATTTAAAAATGTGCATTTGATAGAAATTAATTTCTTTTAAGAAAGAATAAGTCTCTTTAAATTCTTCCTTGGTTTCTCCTGGAAAACCAACAATGATGTCGGTAGTTAAGGATACTTGTGGATAGGCTTTTCTTAAAAGATTGACTACTTTTTTAAATTCTTCGGTCGTATATCTTCTATTCATTCTTTTTAAAGTTGCATCACATCCACTTTGAAGAGATAAATGAAAATGGTCACAAATTTTTTCTAATTTAGTAAGTCTTTCTACAAATTCTTTTGTAATTAAGGTTGGCTCTAACGAACCTAAACGAATTCTTTGAATGCCCTCTATATTATGAATTGCCTCTAACAAATCAATTAATGCGACATTTTCTTTTAAATCTTTTCCATAGGAAGCTACATGAATTCCAGTAATGACTACTTCTTTGATTCCTTTTTTTGCTATTTCTTCTACTTCTTTTTTTACGCTTTGGATGCTTCTACTTCTTACATGTCCTCTTGCATATGGAATAATGCAATAAGAGCAAAATCTGTCACAACCATCTTGTACTTTAATTACAGCTCTTGTTTTTTCGGTATAATCCGTAGGTCCAAAGTCTAAAAATTCTTTTTGGTACATGACATCTGTTACTACTTGTTTTGGACTTTTTCCTTTTTGAAACTCTTCTATGTATTCTACTATTTTATTTTTTTCGTTTGTACCATAAACTAAATCAATTTCTTCTATTTTGGCAAGTTCGTCTTTAGCTACTTGTGCATAGCAACCGCAAGCAACAACAATTGCTTTTGGATTAATTTCTTTTACTCTTCGAAGCATTTGTCTTGATTTTCGATCTGCAATATTGGTAACAGTGCAAGTATTAATAATATAAATATCTGCTTTTTCATGAAACTGCTTTATTTCATAGCCCTTTTTCATAAATTTTTCAATCATGGCATTGGTTTCATATTGATTTACTTTACAGCCTAAAGTACAAAACGCTACTGTTTGGTTCATTTTCTTTCCTCATTTCTTGTTTCATTCTTCTTTATTCTATCACATTTTTCTTTTCTTTTAAAGAGGATTTGTGCTTTATTTTCGGTAAAACTCTTTCTTTTTCTTCTCATTTGTTGTATAATAGAAATGGATTAGTAAATTTTAGGAGGTTTTACTATGTGGCCAGTTTGGTTAATTATAGCAGGGGTCTGCTTTATTATTGAAATGATGACAGTTGGATTTTTCATCTTTTGGTTTGGTATTGGAGCCTTGCTTACGATGATCATTAGCCTTATTTTCCCAGATAATTTAGTATTACAAGCAACCGTTTTTGTGATTTCTTCTACTTTATTAATCTTCTGCACAAAACCTTTAGTAAAAAAATTATCGAAGTCTGATAAGAAAGTAGCAACCAATGCTTACTCTATTATTGGTAAAAAAGGAATTGTAGTGCAAGATATTAATCCTACTCATGGTGTAGGACAAATTAAAGTAGCAGGAGAAGTATGGTCTGCCAAAACTTTCGATGGTTCTATCCTTAAAAAAGGATGCGAAATTGAAGTAAAAGAAATTGATGGCGTAAAAGCTGTGGTAGAACCAATTGCAAAAGTAGCAGAAGCTGCTATAAAATAGTTATTAATTTTAAATATAAATAAAAGGAGGAACGAATATGGGAGGATTTATTTTTTTAGTTGTGGTACTTGCTATTGTCTTCATTATTGCTTTTAAAACCATTAAAATTGTAAGACAATCCGAAGTATATATTATTGAAAGACTTGGTAAATTCCACAAAATTGCCGATGCTGGTTTAACCATCATCATCCCATTTTTTGACCATGTACGTAGTGTTGTAAGCTTAAAACAACAAACCATGGACATCCCACCACAAGGGGTTATTACAAAAGATAATGTTACGATTACCATTGATACTGTCGTATTTTATAAAATTACAGATCCTGCAAAAGCAGTGTATGAAATTCAAAGTTTAAAGAAAGGTATTGAATACTTAGCTATTACCACTATTCGTGATATTGTTGGTAAAATGGATTTAGACGAAACCTTTAGTTCAAGAGATGCTATTAACGATAAGTTAAGAGTTATCTTAGACGAAGCAACCGATCAATGGGGTTGTAAAATTGATAGGGTAGAAATTAAAGATATTACTCCACCTGCTGACATTCGTGATGCTATGGAAAAACAAATGAATGCAGAACGTAATAAGAGAGCTTTAATTTTACAAGCAGAAGGAGAAAGACAATCTGCTATTACACTTGCAGAAGGTAAAAAAGAAGCTGCTATTTTAGAGGCAGAAGCGGATAAAGAATCAAAAATTAGAAGAGCAACTGGTGAAGCAGAAGCAATTAAGAAAGTAGCAGAAGCAAAGGCAGAAGAAATTCACATGGTATATGATGCTATGATGAAAGCAAATCCAGATGATAAATTAGTACAATTAAAATCATTAGAAGCATTAAAAGAAGTAGCAAATGGAGATGCTAATAAAGTATTTATTCCATTTGATGCCACCTCTGCTTTAGGAAGTCTTGGTGCGATTAAAGAAGTAATGAAAGAGGAAAAGAAAACTTCCAAAAAAGAAAAAGAATAAAAAATCATAGAGAAAAAGCGTTGCTAATTTAGCAACGCTTTTTTCCTTTTAACCTGCCAAGAAAAATCGAATCCGATTTTTGAAATTTTGCAAGCAACTTTCATACCGGCTCGTCATACCTCTGACATAGTAATCTACAATGAGACCTATATCAGCAATATAAGTCCGAGAAATATACTTTTTCTCCATCGCCAGTATTTCTAATTGCCTTTCGGTATCGGTTTCTTCTGGAAGGTTATTCTTTTCCCGGTAGTATTCATATAACTCGTTTACTTCCGGTGCTACTTGTGAATAAATCATTTGTAATGCTTCGTTATAACTTTCCATTTGATTTCCTCCACTTTTGCTTTGTTAACAGTTTACTAATAGTATATTAGCATAAAACGTTTTTGGTGTCTAGCTTATTTTGTAATTTTTTGTCGTTTTTTGTTAAATATGTGTATTTTATTTATTCTTTTACGGTATCATCTTTCACATAATACTTAGTACCTAGCATTTTATCTGGCAAGTATTGTTGTTCTACAAAATGACCTGGATAATCATGTGGATATTTATACCCATTATGATATCCAAATTGTTCCATTCCTTCTGCTGGTGCATTACGAATGTGCATTGGAACCTCCCCAGTATCCTTATTTTTTACATCTTCTAGTGCTTTATTAATAGCAAGATAAGAAGCATTGGATTTTGGCGATGTTGCTACATATACAGCCGCTTCTGCTAAAATAATTCTTGCTTCTGGCATTCCTACCATGTGGACAGCTTGCATAGCAGAATTAGCTACTACTAGCGCATTAGGATTTGCCATGCCAACATCTTCGGAAGCACAAATGACAATTCTTCGTGCTAAAAACATAGGATCTTCTCCTCCATTTAATGCTCTTGCTAGATAGAAAATAGCAGCATCCGCATCGCTTCCTCTCATCGATTTAATGAAGGCGCTAATATTATCGTAATGGCTATCTCCATTTTTATCAAAAATCGCTTTTCTGTTTTGCACACTATCGGCTGCAATTTGATTGGTAATTTCAATTACTCCATCGCTATTTACTTTGGTAGTAAGCACCGCTACTTCTAAACCATTTAAAGCCGTTCTTACATCACCATTTGATACTTCTGCAATTTTTCTCAATGTTTCGTCTTCTATTTTAATGTGATAACTGCCTAAACCTTCCTCCGCTACTAATGCTCTTTTTAAAACTTCATAAATATTTTCTTTTGTTAATGGTTCTAACTTCACTACCATAGAGCGAGAAATAAGAGCCTTATTTACTTCAAAATAAGGGTTTTCTGTGGTAGCTCCTATTAAAATAACGGTTCCATTTTCGACATAAGGAAGAAGTGCATCTTGCTGTAATTTATTAAAACGATGAATTTCATCAATAAATAAAATGCATTTTCCACTAGGGTTTAACATGAGATTGCTAGCTTCTGTAATAGCATTTTTAATATCAGCCACTCCTGCGGTTACGGCATTAATTCTAGTAAATTGATATTTGGTAGTTTGGCTAATTACTCTTGCTAGTGAAGTTTTTCCACAACCAGGAGGTCCCCATAAAATAATACTAGATAACCTATCTGCTTTGATGGTACGATATAAAATTTTATCTTTTCCTAAAACATGTTCTTGCCCTACATATTCTTCTAAGGTTTTCGGTCTCATACGATAGGCAAGTGGCTTACTAAAATCTATCATTTTATGTCTGTTTCCTTTCTATTTTGTAATTTTTATATTTTTTGCTCTGCCTCTAAAATATAATTTTATCTTGCTAAATTTTTTAATCCTATTTTGATGATTTCTTCTACACTTAATGTTTCTTTTTCTATATTTTCTAGAGCTTTTTCTATTTCTTTTTTGCTATACCCTAAAACTTGCAAAGCAGAAATGGCTTCTAATACTTTTTCACTATTTTCTTCTTGCTTTTGTAAGCTAGATTCTGTAATATTTTCTGCTGTTTCTTCTTTGTTTATTTTATCTTTTAATTCTAGTATAATTCTTTGTGCCCCTTTTGGTCCAATACCTGGAAGAGCTTTTATTTTTGCTACATCATTGCTAATAACGGCTAAGGCAAAAGCAGATGGGCTAATGTTAGATAAAATTCCAATAGCTGATTTTGCTCCTATGCCACTTACCGATAATAAGAGTTCAAACATACGAAGTTCTTCATTGGTGTTAAAGCCATATAAACTCATATCGTCTTCTCTTACTCTTAAATAGGTATAAACTTTTACTATCTGTCCTATTTCACCTAATGCTTCAATACTTGTTTCTGACATATATATTTTATACCCTATGCCATTTACTTCTATGACAATATAACCTTTTGTTTTTACTTCTAAACTTCCTTTTAAATATGCGTACATGACTTTCTCCTTTTTATTTTGATAGTCCTATTGTATCATATTTTCTATTTTTTGCAAGTTATTTTTGCAAATTTTTGTTTGTAATAAAATTCATGATAAAAATCGTCATCTATCGCTTAAAAATTTTAACTCTGTCTCTAAAATTTTTAACAAAAAAACAACTTAAATTATTTTAAGTTGCTTTTTATTTGTTTATTTATTTTTCTTTCCATGTTACTTTTCCTATTATGCTTCCTACAATGTGTACAATTTTAGTAGAATTTCTTTGTGCTAATCCTTTTCCTAATGCTTTTCCTCCTACTGTTAAAGAAGCTACAATCGCACTTATGATAAATTGTATATTAAAGGTAAGACCAAATTTTTCTGTTATTTTAATGGTAATTAAAGCTGCAATGGAACCACTAAGTACTCCGCAAATATCTCCTATGACATCAGCACAAATGTTAGCTACTTTTGCTGAATTTCGAATTAATTTAATAGAAGTTTTGGCTCCTTGTATTTTCTTACTTGCCTTGGCATGTAGCTCTTCTTCTTTTGCGACCGTTACTGCTACCCCTATAATATCAAATAAAATACCGATAAAAATAGTAAGAATAAGAATTAATATAGCTGGAAATAACTCTAAGCTGGAAATGGCATTGGTTGAAATATAAGAAAATGCAATAGAAAGTAAAAATGTAGTAGCAAATACCGTAATAAACCATTTTAGCTCTGCATTTTCTTTGTTTGTTTTTTCCTTTTTTGACATATGTTTTGTTATGTTCTCCTTTATTTATAGTAAATTTTCTTTTTTCTACTAATTGGCTTGTTATAGAAACAGAATGTTTATATAAAATTTAAATAGATGGTAAAAGTTTAAGTAAATTTTACGGTTTAGGTCTAGAAGAATTTCTCTATTTTCTACCCAACATTACTATTAGGCCGTTTCCATTTAAAGAAAATATCTACGATTACTATGTAAAATAAGTAATCGTTAGAAACCAGATCACCACTTAAATCCGTACCTTAATCCTTAAACTTCCTTGCTTTTTTATAAAAGCAAACATTCTAGAAGTTTTCCTTGAACATACAATATGTCGCTATTGTTAGTCTTTTTTGCAAAAATAATTTCATAGCCCAAGTACAAAATAAAATTTGGCCAAATTCTATTTTAGATAAAGCTAATCCCAATATTTTCACTCAAGACAGGCTACTCTATGCATTTTGTGTCTTGGCACGCAGCATAGGTTATACTTTATTGTTTTTCTAAAAATGATTGTAGAAAATAGAATAAAGCCTCCGCGAAAATAGGGAGCCTATATATGCCATTATATATTACCCTAATTTCTTACTCCCTATCCCCACACAAAACTGGCATTTCGCGCAAGGATAAGAAACTTCAACGATGTGCCCTTTAGTGGATTTTTAGCCCCACCCTCACAATAGGTATATGCACTAGAATAATGCACCATCAATTTGTATTATAACATGTTTTACCAATTTTGCCAAGTTAAACCATTAGAATTCCTTATTTTTCTATTTTTTCTTCTTCTCTATATACTACATTGACTAGAGTAGTTCCTATACCAAATAAACAAATTAGGAATGAGAAAATTCCTCCTATGATTGGTATTTGAGAAATAATCCATAAGATTACACTTGTTAATAAAGTAAGTAATACAAATTTTATTTTTCCTTCTACTTTTAGTAGCTTTGCTAATAATTTACCAAAGAAGATACTAACTATAGAAAAGCTAATATACGCTAGAATAACGGCAACAAAAGTTCCACAAACGACAAGAGGAACTCCTACTATGCTAAGAGCTAATAATAAAGCTATTATAACAAAAGCAATTGGTGCCGCAAAACCAATTCCTAAAGAAGCAAAAGCTTTAGCTACTCCCATTGTTCCCACTCTTTCTACAAATTTAGGTGTTAACCATAACAAAATTAGGGCAATAATGAAGGTAAAGAAAATTGTTTGAACGAAATCTTTTACGTAAGATAAAATAGTATTTGCTATTGTTTTGTTTGTAGTACTATTTGCTGCTGTATATTTTACTTCTCCTCCAACGGCTGTTTCTGGTATTTCTATTTGGTTATTACTTGTATAATGTAAATTTCCTTCAATATAAGATTGTTCTTCTTCGCCAAATTGAATATTAGAAGAAGATATATAAGCATCTCTTCTAATGGTTCCTTCTATTTTAATCTGCGAAGTAACAGCCTTCAAATCACGATATACAAAGCCATTTTTACCTATGTTAATATCATTCGAAATAGCATAGATGTCATAAACTACCCCATTAATTGTAATTTCCTTTGCACAAGTAAAAATACTACTATAAATATAGCCACCTTCAATGATTAATTTATTGGCAATAACAAATAAGTCACCTCCAATTTCACCAGTAACAACAACTTCATCTGCTATGACAAAAGCGTTACCATCTACTACATTAGAAATTATTACGGTGTCTTGTGCAAGATATAAATCTGTATTGGTCCAATCTAGTTCTTCTCCTTCTTGTTCTTCATCTTGTACTTCACTTTGTGCTTCTGCAAGTTGATTTACTTCTTCTTGTACTTGGGTACCAAGTTCATCCGTTGCAAGACAATAAGAAGAAACAACGATTAGCACAAGAAAAATAGATAGTAAAATTCTTAATTTTGTTTTTAACATTTTTATTTCTCCTTTCTTTTTTATGCTCTAACTATATCGCTTTTTTACTGTTTTGTCAACAAAAAAAAGCAACAACTACTTATTGGTTGTTGCCTTTGTAATTGGTAAGTAATAAGCACAGTTGCAATTTGGATTTACTTTTTGCTTCGCAATGTTTTCTAAACAACATTTTCCTTCTTTTTGATAAACACATTGTGAAGAGCAGTTAATATTTGTCAAGCTTATCACCTCGCTAAGTAGTATGCTTTTTTATTTTTAAAATATACTCTTTGTTTATGGATTTATCTTTTTATATTCTTGACAATAATTTGAAATACAACATTCATTACATTTTGGGTTTCGCGCCGTGCAAGTATTTCTTCCATGCCAAATTAACACATGGTTTAAATCATAATAATATTTTTTTGGAAATATTGTTAAAAGATCTTGCTCTATCTTTTCTGGTTCTTTTTGTTTGGAAAGTCCTATTCTATTGGCAATTCTTTTGCAATGGGTATCGACAGCTACTCCTTGAGGATTAGAAAAAGCTTCTAACATAACCACATTGGCCGTTTTTCTTCCAACTCCTGGCAAGCTCATTAATTCTTCCATACTACTAGGTACTTGTGAATGATACTTTTCTACAATGATTTGTGCTGTTGCTTTAATATTTTTCGCTTTATTTTTATAAAATCCACAAGGATGAATTAACTTTTCTAATAGGGATAATTCCATATTGGCAAAATCTTCTGGAGTCGTATATTTAGCAAATATAGCAGGCGTGGTTTTATTGACTCTTTCATCGGTACATTGTGCAGATAAAATAACAGCCACTAACATTTCAAATGGCGTTCTAAAATTTAAACTACACTTGGCATCTGGATAGGCTTCTTTTAATTTTTCTATCATTTCTATATTTTGTTTTTGCCTCATTTTTTCTCACCTTCTCTTTTTATTAAACCATAAAAAGAGCATATTTTCAAGAAATAAGTAACAAAATACTAGAAGAAAAATATAATATAATAAAAGGAGGTAAGATATTATGTTTGGTGCACTAAAAAAAACAATTGGAGTATGCATGATTGGAATTGGTCTTGGTGTACTATTAGTATTATTACTTCCTATTACCGGTTGGTTATTTTTAATAGGAGCTGCTGTCTTAATAATTGGATTTATGTGGCTGTTTTGTTAAAGAAAAATAAAGGAGAGTGGAAAGATGACAATTGTAGTAAAAAAAGTTCCAAAATTTTTAAGAGGATTTGTAAAATTGCTATTTGGTATTAAAGACAAATAAAGTACATAAGAAAAATAAATTTTTAATTAATATTACCATAAATAATTCTTATGCTAGTATAGGAAAATACCCTTTAAAGTATCTACTACTTTTCCTTTAGTACATACTTTAAAGGGTATTTTTCTAACATGTTTTTACTATTTCTTAAGAAACATTAGTATTTAAAGTAGTATGCATCCTACTTTATTTATGATTAAGTTATGCTCTGTTTACTTTTCCAGAACGTAAACATTTTGCACATACATAAATTCTTTTTTCTTGTCCATCAACCATAGCTTTTACTCTTCTAAGGTTTGGTCTAAAGGTTCTGGTTGCTCTTCTACTAACGTGTGAACGTGCAATACTAATTTGATTTCCATGAGATAGTGTTTTTTCGCAGATTTCACATTTTGCCATTTTTAGCACCTCCTATAAGTTTTTGTAAAACTGACTATTTATTATATTAACACAATTTGAAAATAAATTCAAGTGTTTTAAGAAATTTTGTGAGATTTTTGGGATGGATTAAAAATCTGATTTTTTTAACTTTTTCATTGTTTCTTTATAATTTTCGGTATGAAACATATAACTACCTACCACTAATATATTTGCTCCTGCTTCTATAACTTTTGGAGCCGTTTTATCATTGATTCCGCCATCTACTTCAATGTCAATATCATAACCATTTTCATAAGCAAATGCATTTAACTTTCTTATTTTTTCTATACTCTCTTCTTTCCATTCTTGGCCACCTGCACCTGGTTCTACACTCATAATAAGTACACGATGTAGATATGGTAAATAGGGATAAATTTTTTCTATTTCGGTATTAGGTTTTAAGGTTAACCCTACTTGTACATTATTTTGTTTGATAGTAGAAATGAGTTTGCTAATTTGTTTTTCTGATTTGCAACTTTCTATATGGAAGGTAATATTTTTCACTCCCATATCGATATAAGCTTTGCTATAAGCTTCTACATCTTCTACCATAAGGTGTACTTCGATTGGTATTGCACTTACTTGCTGAATGGTTTCTGTATACTTTCTCATTCTATCAACCGTATTGTTCTTAACAAATTTTCCATCCATGACATCAATATGAAAATAGTTGGTTCCTGCTACTTCTAAATTATAGATTGTAGGCAAATAATTTTCTTTTTCGAAAGATAATAGAGAGGTTGCGATTTCTACCATTTGTGTTTCTCCTTTTCTTTTAATTCTTCTTTTATTTTTAAATAGTGTTCATATCGTTGTGGGCTAATTTTTCCTTGTTTCAAAGCGTTTTTAAGACCGCAATTTTCTTCTTTCTCATGCTCGCAGTCAATGTATTCACACTCGCTTAAGTAAGGACGAAATTCAATAAAGTATTGCGCTAATTCTTTTCTTTCTATTTCTTCTATAGAAAAAGTAGAAAAGCCTGGTGTATCAGCAATGTAACCGTTTTGTATTGGGTATAAAGTAATCCTAGTTGTCGTATTTTTTCCTCTTTGTATTTTAGTACTAATCTTTCCCTCTAGTGTTTTGTTTTCCTCAAAAAGACTATTAATTAAAGTAGATTTTCCGCACTCCTGAGTTGCCAGCAAAGGCAGTAATTTCTCCTTGTAATACTTGTTTTAACGCTTCGATTCCCACTTTTTCTTTTGCTTTCGTTTGTAAAATGGAATATCCTATTTTTTCGTATATTTTCTTCCATTCTTGTATTTGCTCTGGTTTTACTAAATCAATTTTGTTAATACAAATGATTGGTTTTATCTTTAAATATTCTGCATAAGCTAGCTGTTTGTCTAACAATAAGAAATCTGGTTTTGGTGCTTTACAAGAAAGGACAAAAATTATTTGGCTAAGATTTGCTATCTTTGGTCTTTTACTATAAGTTTTTCTTGGTAAAACTTTCTCAATAACCCCTTTTTTCTTTTCTGTTTCTAATTCTTCTATTTCCACATAGTCTCCTACTACTGGTGAAAGCTCCTCTTGCTTCATTTTTCCCCTTAAGGTACACACTAAAATGTTATTTTCTACTTGCACTTCATATAAATTAGAAATATTACCAATAATTTGCCCTTTTACCATTATTTCTCACTTTCCTAAATAAAAAGGTTGCAAACTTATCGATGCAACCTTTTCTATGCTACTCAAAATTTAATACTAGATTAGATCCATTCATATCTAAGGTTTGGGTTTTTTGTAACACATCATCTACATATACTTTCACGGTTACGTTTCCTTTTCCTTGGAATTGTTTTGTTATTTGTGTGGTATCTTTTGCTTTTTTCTCATTGTAGATAGTATCTTCATTTACCACAATTTTTACTTGTACTTGTGGTACTTGCACTTCTTCATTTGTTGCGGTTGGTTTTGTATATTGTAATAGTGATTTTAAGTTAACATTCACTGTTCCTGTTTTGAATTGTTCAATTTTATTTACAGTAAGGGTAATGGTGCTTCCTTCCTCCACAACTTCTCCTACGTTAATGCTTTGTTTTAAGACAACACCATCACTTTTACTTGTATCTTCTTCATAAACCACTTCTACTTTTAATTTTTCAAATACTTTTTTGGCTTCCTCTTCTGTTTTTCCTATGACAGAAGTAACAGGAATTTGTTCTAAACCAGTTCCAATACTAACATATACTTTTACTGTTTCCCCTGCATTGATTTCTGTATTTTCTTCAGGTTCTTGTTTAATGACATAACCCTCTTCTACTTTATCACTCGTTTCTTCTACTTTTTCTGGTTTTAATTTTGCCTTATTTAGTTCTTCTACTGCTTCTTCATATTTCTTTCCTACTATTTTAGGAACTTGCGTTACTTCTATACCTTTGCTCATTACAAGGCCTATTTTCGTATTTTCTTTTACCGTATAATGATTTCGATAAGCTGGATCTTGACTGATTACTTGCCCTGCTTCATACTCTGAACTATACTCTTCTTGTAAAATTTCATACGTTAACTTCGTTCCCTTTAATTGTTCCTGTACTTGCATTTCTGTTAGGCCTGCCAAATTTGGAATTTGAACATCTTTTATGGCTCCTGCATCCATAGCAAATTTAGTAATTAAAATGCTAATGAAAAAAACGAAAATACATACAAAGGCTAACATGACAATTTTCATTCTAGGATGTTTTTCAAAATACTTTCCTAATTTTCCTTTTTTCTTTTTCTGTGTTTTTTCTTTTAACATGTCATCGGTAATGGTGTTCATTTTTTGTGTATAGTTTTCATCTACACTTTTTTCCTCTACAAAGTTTCCTTCTGGATTTTTTAGTGCCATACTTAAATCTTTTAGCATTTCTGTTGCAGATTGATAACGCATACTTGGTTCTTTCTGCATAGCTTTTACAATAATTTTATTAATCGCAAAAGGAATGCTTGGATTCAATTTGATTGGTTCTATTGGCGTTTCTTGCATGTGCTTTAATGCAATGGATACTGGCGTATCGGCATCAAAAGGGACACGACCAGTTAGCATTTCATACATGACAACGCCTAAAGAGTACAAATCAGATTTAGCATCGGTATAACCTCCCCTTGCATGTTCTGGGGAAAAATAGTGAACTGAACCAATGGTTGTTCCAAATGCCGTAATCGTAGAATTCGATACCGCTTTTGCAATACCAAAATCTGTTACTTTGGTCGTACCATCTTCTGTAATAATAATATTATGTGGTTTGATATCGCGATGAATAATATTATTTTTATGAGCTGCCTCTAAAGCAGATGCAATTTGAATGACAATATTGACTGACCATTTCCAAGGAAGGGTTCCTTCTTGTGTAATAATTTGTTTTAGCGTTTTTCCTTGAATTAATTCCATCACAATATAGTAAATTCCTTCTTCATGTCCTACATCATAAACAGAAACAATATTAGGATGAGTAAGCCCTGCTGCGGATTGTGCTTCTATATTAAAGCGACGAATAAACTCTTCATCAGTGGTAAACTCCTCTTTTAATACTTTTACCGCAACATAACGGTTTAAGACATGGCATTTGGCTTTATATACTGTTGCCATTCCCCCATTTCCTATTTTTTCTAGTATTTCATAGCGACCTGCTATATATTTTCCTACTAAATCCATTATTTTTCTCTCCTTTTGTTTAGCGAATCACAATTGCTGTTATATTATCATAGCCACCATTTTCATTTGCTCTTTGCACTAATTTTTCAGCAGCTAACGTTCCTTCTTTTTTAACAATTTCATATATTTCTTGGTCTTCTACCATATTGGTTAAACCATCGGTGCACATCAGTATAATATCATCTTTCATAAATCCTTTAATGGTAACATCTGGTTCTACAAAGGCAGTACATCCGAAGTGCTTTCATAAGCATGTTCTTTTTTGGGTGGTGACTTGCTTCTTCCTCTGTAATGGTTCCATCCTTTACTAATTTTTCCACATAACTATGGTCATGCGTTAATTTTCGAATGAATTCTTTTCGAATACGATATATTCGGCTATCTCCTACATGCCCAATATACGCTTTATTATGATAAATTAAACAAACTTCTAAAGTAGTTCCCATGCCCTCTAAATTAGCATTTGTATTTGCCTTTTCGTATACCACCATATTGGCATATTCCATAGCACTTTTTACTAAGTTTAGGATTTCTTCTTTTTCTTTTGGTATCGTTTCGAAATTGCTTTGAATGTAACTTAATGCCGTTGTGGTAGCAAGCTTACTTGCTACTTCTCCGCCATTATAGCCACCCATGCCATCCGCTAAAATAAAGACTTGTATAGCATCGGTGGGGTCTGCAATATAATAATAATCCTGATTCATTTCTCTTGCTTTTCCAACATCTGATTTTGCAAAAGCTCTCATTAAAATTTTCCTCCTAAGTTTTTCCTTCTAAGTTGTCCGCAAGCAGCATCTATGTCTGAACCTAATTCTCTTCGAATGGTTGCTACAATGCCATGGTCATTCAAATAATCTCGAAATTTTATAATATTTTCATTACTGCTTTTGGCAAATTTTCCATTTTCTATTTTGTTAATAGGAATAAGATTTACATGGCATAACATTCCTTTTAATAATTTTACCAATTCTTTCGCATCTTCTAAGTTATCGTTTTTGTCTTTTGCTAAAGCGTATTCAAAAGAAATTCTACGGTTTGTAGCTTTTATATAGTCTTTACACGCTTGTAGTAATTCTTCTATAGGATAAGCGTGATTCACTGGCATCATAGCACTTCTTTTTTCATTGTTAGTAGCATGCAAAGAAATGGAAAGCGTGCAAGGTATTTTTTCTTTAGCCAAATCGTAAATTTTAGGTACTAAGCCACTTGTTGAAATACTAATATGCCTTGCTCCTATATTTAACCCTTTAGGATCATTTAAAATACGAATTGCCTTTATCACATTTTCATAATTATCTAATGGTTCCCCTATTCCCATAAATACGATGTTTGAAATTCTATCGTTTAAATCTTGTTCAACTGCAATGACTTGCTCTACAATTTCTCCTGCTGTTAAGCTTCTAACAAAAGCAATGCCAGTAGAAGCACAGAATTTGCAACCCATTTTACAACCAATTTGAGAAGAAACACATATCGTTTTTCCATGATGATATTCCATGACAACGGTTTCTATGGCATTGCCATCTAAGACATCAAATAAATATTTTTTCGTGCCATCTTGTGATTCTTGTTTCTTCAATTGCTTGAAATTGCATATCGTATAGTCCTTGGTAAGCTTTTCTCTTAGGGAAATTGGCAAATTCGTCATTTCTTCAAAGCTTTTTACTTTTTCTTGGTAAAGCCAGAAAAAAATTTGCTCTGCTCGAAAGGGCTTTTCTTGCATGGTTTTCAATTCTTCCTTTAGTTCTTCTAAAGTATTATCTTTTATATTTTTCATTGATTTTCTTTTTTCCTTATTTCCGTATATGTTACTTATATCATAAAGCAAAATTTTTTTCAATACTTTCTCTTTTCTTTTCTTTATTTCTGTGTTATACTTATCGTTATTACAAAAAAGAGAAAGGAAATCAAAATGAATCGATATGAAATCACAAAAAAAGCAGGGCTTTTCGGTATTTTAGGAAATGTATTTTTATTTCTTATTAAAGGAAGTGCTGGATTTATTTTCCATTCCCAAGCGATGATAGCAGATAGTGCCAATAGTGCAGGCGATATTTTTGCTTCTCTTATGACTTGGATTGGCAATAAAATTGCCAGTGAACCGCAAGACGAAAGTCATAACTTTGGTCATGGAAAAGCAGAATATCTTTTTTCTTTATTTATTAGCATTTCTATGATTATTGTTTCTTTTAAGTTATTATATGATGCTACGATTTCTATCTTTTATGGAAGCCAAATGCAATTTTCTTGGCTATTAGTCATGGTATGTATTATGACAATACTGGTAAAACTTGCTTTATTTTTTTACACCAATCAACTATGTCAAAAATATGATAACATTTTATTAAAAGCAAATAACAAAGACCATAGAAATGACTGTATTGTCACAACTTTTACTTTATTTTCTGTGATTCTTTCTTTTTTTGGTATTTCCGTTATTGATGGTCTTGTAGGGATTGGAATTTCTCTTTGGATTGCCATAACAGGAATTAAAATTTTTATCGAAAGTTTTAATATTTTAATGGATGAATCTATGGATGAAGAAACCAAGGATTTAATTATGCGTTATGTTCAACATTATCAAGAAATACAAAAAATAGACCATTTTTCATCTGCTCCTGTTGGCTACCAATATGTTGTTGTTCTTACGATTTACGTAGATGGTAATATGAGTACTTTTGAAAGTCATAAGCTTGCCGATAGCTTGGAAAAAGATATTACTTCTTTAGATAAAGTTTATAATGCTACTATTCATGTTAATCCAATATGAACTGTCTTTGGGGACGGAGGAAAAAAACAGGTGAATTTGCGTTTAAAATTCACCTGTTTTTTTCCTCCGTCCCCAAAGACAGTTATTTTATTATAATATTTCCTTCTTCATCTAATTGAATGGTTGCTTTTTTGTTTGGCTTGATAGTTCCATCTAAAATGCCTTCTGCTATTTTATCTTCTACTAAGTTTTGAATCGTTCTCTTTAATGGACGAGCTCCATAGTTGCTATCCGTTCCTTTTTCAATTATCTTGTCTTTTACCGCTTCTTCGATTTCAATTTTGATATTTTGCTCTTGTAAACGTTTTTCCACTTGTTTTAGCATAATTCCTACAATTTGCTTTAATTCTTCTTTTTGTAACTTATGGAAAACGATGATTTCATCAATACGATTGATAAATTCTGGCCTAAATTGTCTTTTTAGCTCTTGCATTACGTCTTTTTTTGTTTCTTCGTATTCCTTCGTGCTTTCTTCATTTTCGTTTGCTTTGGAAGTAAAGCCTAAAGTTTTCTTGTCAGTTATTAGTCTTGCTCCTACATTGGATGTCATAATGATAACGGTATTTTTAAAGTTGACATGTCTTCCGTTGCTATCGGTTAGACGTCCATCATCTAAAATTTGAAGTAGCATGTTCATCACATCGGGATGTGCTTTTTCAATTTCGTCAAATAGAATCACAGAATATGGATTTCTTCTTATTTTCTCCGTTAATTGCCCACCCTCGTCATATCCTACATAACCTGGAGGGGAACCAATTAGCTTGGAAACCGAATGTCCTTCCATATATTCGGACATATCTATTCGAATCATCGCCTCTTCATTGCCAAATAATGCTTCTGCTAAGGCTTTGGAAAGCTCTGTTTTTCCTACACCAGTTGGCCCTAAGAATAGGAAGGAGCCGATTGGACGATTTGGATCTTTTAGTCCTACTCTACCACGACGAATCGCTTTTGCTACCGCTTCTACTGCTTCTTTTTGTCCTACAACTCTTTCGTGTAAAGATGCTTCTAAGTTTCTTAGTTTTTCATTTTCATCCTGCGTTAGTTTTTTGACAGGGATTCTCGTCCAACTAGCAATTACTTCTGCAATATCTTCTTCTGTTAAATTCATAACTTCTTTTCTATTTTTATTTTCCCATTTTTGTTTTTCTTTTGCTAATTTTTCTTGTTTTTCATGTTGTTTATCTCTTAATGTTGCTGCTTTTTCAAAGTCTTGAGCATGAATGGCTTCTTCTTTTTCCTTTTCGATACTCGTTAATTCTTCTTCTAGTTTTTTCAAATTTTCTGGTTGCGTATATGTTTTCATTCTTACTTTGGATGCTGCTTCATCCATTAAGTCGATGGCTTTATCTGGTAAGAAACGGTCATTAATATAACGAATGGATAAATCAACTGCTGCCACAATGGCCTCTTTACTTATTTTTACATTGTGATGTGCTTCGTATTTATCTCGAATTCCCTCTAAAATTTGAATGGTTTCTTCTTTGCTTGGCTCATTAACCGTAACTGGACTAAATCTTCTTTCTAAAGCGCTATCTTTTTCAATATATTTACGATATTCGTTTAGGGTAGTTGCTCCAATTAGTTGAATTTCTCCTCTTGCTAAAAGTGGTTTTAAAATGTTAGCTGCATCTACAGCTCCTTCTGCTGAACCTGCTCCTACGATAGTATGAATTTCATCAATAAATAGAATGACATCTCCTGCTTTTTTTACTTCATTTAAACATTTTTTGATTCTATCTTCAAAATCTCCACGATATTTGGCTCCTGCTACCATGCTAGAAATATCTAAAGTGACAACTCTTTTTCCTTTTAATTGTTCTGGAATGTCTTCCTCGATGATTTTTTCTGCTAATCCTTCTACTACTGCTGTTTTTCCAACACCTGGTTCTCCTATTAAGCAAGGATTATTTTTCATTCTTCTAGATAGAATTTGAATCACTCTTTGAATTTCTTCTTTTCTTCCAATAACGGGATCTAACTTACCATCAAGGGCTTGCTTGGTTAAATCTGTTCCATATTGGTTTAAAGTTTGGGTTTGATTATAGCTTCCTAAATTTTGTTTTGAAGAGGTACTTCTTTTTTCTGCACTTTCTCCTTCTGTCGCTTCTTCATTTAAAATTTTAATCATTTCATTATAAAGTTTTTGTGGATTCACATTTAAGTCTAATAAAATACGTACCGCTACACTATCTCCTTCACGCATAATACCAATTAAAAGATGTTCCGTTCCAATAAAATCAGAACCTATTTTTTTAGCTTCGCGAAATGCATTTTCAATAACTCTTTTAGTTCTTGGAGTAAAGCCTACTACGGCATCTTCTGTCATCTCTTCGTTTCTACCTACCAATAAATCAATTTCTTCTTCGACTTGGCTAGGTTCTATTCCTTGATTTTCAAGCACTTTACTTGCAACACCAGAGCCTTCTTTTAAAAGACCATAGAGTAAGTGCTCGGTTCCAATATAATTGTGACCAAATGCTAACGCAATTTCATTAGCAATTTCTATTGCTTTTTCCGCACGTTTTGTAAATTTATATGTCATTTTGACACTTCCTTTCTCAATTTGGGACAGTCCCAAATTGTTCCAAATGGAGCAATTTGTACCACCCCTTTACTTTGTTGACATTTTATGTGAATTATTGTATAATAGATAGTATAAGTAACTTATTGTTTGTCCGTTTTGGACTTGTTGTCTTTGGTAATTACCAAAGTGACTTTGCAGGAGGAAAATATATGTCTACTGTTAATCTTCTTATTTCACTCGCAGTCCTTTTTATTGCTGTATCTGCTAAAGCTCCGTGGTATCTTGTTATCTGTATGGCTATCTTATATGCCGCTTGGAGCATTGCAGATGCTATTCGTGATGGTAGCAATAAGATTTCAGATTCCATCAATGATGGCATCAGGAAAATTACAGAAGCCATCAAAGACAAATAAAAAATCCCTTCGGGGATTTTTTATTTTCCCCCTTTTATAATTTGCTTAATTACTTCTGCTCTTGTTTTATCTCTCTCATTTGCTTCTAATACTTTTCCTACTCTCTTTACTTGACATTTTATGTGAATTTTGCTATAATATATCGTATAAGTAACTTATTGTTTGTCCGTTTTGGACTTGTTGCCTTTGGTAATTACCAAAGTGACTTTGCAGGAGGAAAATGTATGGCTTCTATTGCTTATTTTGTAGTTACAGTTGTAGGTATATTTCTTTTGGAGAATCTGAATATACCCGAGCACTTCATAATTATTTTTGCTATCGTCATGACTGGATTTACGATTCGTATTACCCTCAGTGCAATCCTTTATAAGATGATTGAACTCATAGAAGCTATCCATGAGCTCAAAGACAAGTAAAAAATCCCTTCGGGGATTTTTTATTTTCCCCCTTTTATAATTTGCTTAATCACTTCTGCTCTTGTTTTATCTCTCTCATTTGCTTCTAATACTTTTCCTACTCTTTTTTGAAGATTGGCAGGTTTGGTATATAGCATTAACTCTTTTACTTTACTATCTTTTAATTCTTGCATAATGCCTAAATCAGTTCCTAGTTTAATGTCTGATAATAAGTTGTCACATTCTTCCGAAGTTAGTTTTCTTGCATTGGTTAAAATACCATAAGAACGATACACTTTATCTTCTAAATCTTCACTATTTTTGGCTAAATATTTTCTTGCTAAACGCTCTTGCTCTACTACTTTTTTCGTGATGTTTTCTAAGTTTGCTACGATTTCTTGTTCTGTCATTCCTAAGGTTTGGTTGTTGGATATTTGATAAATATCCGATTTTACCTTGCTATCTTCTCCATAAGCACCACGAATCGTCATACCAAAGCTATTAACAATGTGTAACACTTTGTTTAAATTTCCGGTTAGTTTTAAAGCAGGTAAATGCACCATAACAGAGGCTCTTAATCCAGTTCCCACATTGGTTGGGCAAGCGGTTAAATAGCCATATTCTTGATTGCAACTATAGCCTAAAGCTTCATCTAGTTTTTGGTCTAGTTCAATGGCTAAATTTAACGTATTTTGTAAATCTAATCCACTCGTGAATACTTGCAAACGAATGTGATCTTCTTCGTTTAGCATAATGCAAATATTTTCTTCATCATTTACGATAATTGCGCCTTCTTGCTTTTTTGCTAATGCCATTTCTGGACTTATCATATGTTTTTCTACTAAAGACATTTTGGTAATGTCATCCATTTCTTTTAAATAGAAAAACTTTAGACCATAATCAAGGCTTGGTAAAATAAATTTTACTTTTTCTAATAATTTTGTTTTCTCTTCTTTTGTCATTTTTATTTTAAAGGGAAACTCTTTTATGTTTCTTGCCAATCTAATGCGAGAACTAATAATAACATCTGAATCTTTTCCTTCTTCTAAATACCAATTCATATTATTTGCCCTCCTTATTCTTTAAGTTGTTTATTTCATCTCTTGTTTTAGCAGCATCTTCATAACGTTCTTCTTTAATTTCTTGTTTTAATCTTGCTTGCAACGCTTCTATTTTATCTTCTTTGCTTTCTTTCTTTTTCGCTGTTACTTTTTTTGCATTTTCTTGCTTATTTTCGATTGCTTGCTTGTTCGTTTCTTTCTTTTGTCCTAACATTTTGCCATTTCTTCCTATATGGCGATTGACTCCATGAATATTTTTAAGCAAATTATCGATTTTTGTATGGAATGTATTGTAACATTCGTCACATCCAAATTTTCCTGTTTGTAAAAATTCATCATACGTCATATTGCACTTGTCACATGTTAACGTTTGTGGCAACGAAAAAGTTGGCATAAAGGTTTCTAAATTGTCTTCAAAAATATCTCCAATTCCTCCTAAGAAATTTGAAAAATCAATTGGCATAGAAAAGGAAGTAACATCAATTCCTAATTTTTGCGCACACTCATCACATAAATTCATTTGTTTCTTTACCCCATTTATAATTTGTGTATATTTTACATTGGCTTCTCTTTCATTACAATTTTGACATAACATAAAAATCAACTCCTTTTTATTTTATAGTTTATGATAAAAATTTTTTTATCCTTATAGCTTCTTCCAACACTCCTTTTGGAACACTATCATGTATATGTTTCTAATATTCTATTCAATTAAATTAATTAGCATGTTTTTAAATATTTTCCCTCGTATTTCATCTCTTTTGGGTTGAGGAAGTTGCAATACATTATCACTAGTTGCTACCTTTAATAGTTTTGCCTCTGTTTCATTAATCATTCCATAAGATAAAAAATTACTAATAAAAATATCTACTTCTTGGCTAGATAAATAATCTTCTATGCTATTGATAATATGCATAAAATAATTACTTTTTGTAATATTAATTTTTCGAATTTTAATGTGTCCGCCACCACCACGCTTACTTTCTACATAGTAACCTTGGGATGGTTTGAAGCGAGTAGCAATGACATAATTAATTTGAGAGGGTACACAATTAAAATGTTCTGCTAAATCGTTTCTTTGTATTTCAATTGAGTCTTCATCCTCAAATAAGTCTTTAATGAATTCTTCAATCATATCTGAAATTCTCATTTTTACCATCTTCTTTCTTTTTCATTTCTATCTAAATTGCTTCTTCCTATCTTTCTTTTTAAGTAGACTTACCAAAAGGGTTATTTCAAATACCATTCTGTCCTAAAATAGGAAAAATGGAGCAATTAAAAACTGTTTTTAGATATTTTTTGACTTTGACTTTCTTTGACCTATAACTTTATTATAATCTTTTTTTTTCATATGTCAATACTTTTTCTTCATTTTTTTATTTTTCTTTTGTCATATCTTCCATATCTTTAGCATTTTGCTTTTGTTCCTCTAAGGTAAGCCACGCAAAATAAGAAGAAATAAATTCTCCGTATTTAGTAGCATCCTCTTTTTCCTTGATGGTATGTCTTACTCTTTTTTTATCTTCATACGTATTTTTACTCATAGAAAAAACACACTCCTATTCTTTTTCTAGTTTGTGCGTTTTTTTTTCTTTTATTCGGTTAAAATATAATTTTCTATTGCTTCTGCTACTCCATCATGATCATTATCTGCTACCACCACATCGGCTAGTTCTTTGATGTAAGGTGCACTATTTTGCATCATAATTCCTAAACCCGCTTTTTTTACCATTTCAATATCATTACTATTGTCTCCAATGGTCATTACTTCTTCTGGTTTTATTTTTAATTTTTTGATTAAATTTTCTACTGCTTGCCATTTATCTACATTATTGTTAGTAATTTCCGTATAAAAATATTCCATGGAAATTTCACTCGTTCCATCTTTTATTTTCTTACGAGACATGTGCTCAACCTCTAATACATCCACTTTTTTCATTTCTCGTAATTTACGCATAATACTGCCAAATACTGCTTTGTCATTATCACAAATAGTAATTTTTAAGTAATCCTCTTCTTGTCTATTTTTAATATATTCTTCTATATTTTCTACAATAGTAATTCTTGTTTTTTTATCTTCTGGTTTCATTGCATTTTCCTGATGATAAAACAAAACATTATAATGAAAATTTTTAGCTAAAATGGTATCTTTTGTGTAGATATTATAAAAAATACTATTTTCTTCACATATTTTCACTATTTTCATTACTTTTTCTTTTTCCAAAAAACGATGGTATAAAATTTGATCTTTTTGTACATCATAAGTAATAGCACCATTTCCACAAATCATATAATGATTTGCGCCCAATTCATTGGCTAAATTTTTAACTGACATAATAGGTCTTCCAGAAGTTAAAACAATTTCTACCCCTTTTTCAATGGCTTTTTTAATGGCTTTCTTGTTTTTTTCTGAAACTTCTCCATAAGAATTTAATAAGGTTCCATCTAAATCTACCGCCACGAATTTATACATATTTTTTCTCCTTTTGTATTCTTCTTTAGTATTGTATCATTTTCTGTTTTTTTATACAAGATTTTGCCCAAAGAAAATTCTCACATATATTTGATATGTGAGAATTTTTTTCTTTAACTTAACTCTTTTACTTTTTTGCGAAGTTCATCTTCCACTTTTGAATTAGAACATTCGGCATACATGCCGTTTCGTTCATGATGGAAAACTTGCACTCCTTTTGTTTTAGCAAAAAGAATAAATTCATTCTTTTTTTCAGAATCTGTAATACTTCCGGCATTTACCGTCATATGATATCCTCCTAAATACACTAGCGATTTTCTAGTTACTTTTTTATTATACCACTTTTTTCATCATTTTTCTACATTTTTTGATTTTTTTACCAGTTTATTTTTATTTTTTTTACATATTCTAAATACTGAAAAACATATTTTGTTTTTCTATATAATATGAAATTCACATTCTAGGAGGTGAAAAAAATGACAAATTCAAATTCAAAAGTAGTTCCAGAAGCTAGAGAAGCTCTTAACAAATTCAAATATGAAGTTGCTAGTGAAGTTGGTGTAACTTTAAAAGACGGATATAATGGAGATTTATCTTCAAGAGACGCTGGTAGAATCGGTGGAAACATGGTTAGAAAATTAATCGAAACAGCTGAAAAACAAATGGCTAACAAATAGTGATTTTTAAAATAGAATAGTAGAAAAACAGGAATTTCTTTTTTGCCTTTCTACATAGTGAAAGACAGGAAACAAGTTCCTGTCTTTCTTTTCATCTAATAACCTCCTTTTAGTTAAAAGAAAATTGTTTTAAAGTTTCAAAATTATGATGTTATTATATTATATTTTACATAAAATTTTAAGTCTTTTTGATAAATTTACCAGTTTATTTTTATTCTTTTTGCACATTCTATATAGTGAAAATAAATTTTACATTTTCAAATTTTAAATTTTCAGGAGGTGAAAAAAATGACAAACTCAAATTCAAAAGTAGTTCCAGAAGCTAGAGAAGCTCTTAACAAATTCAAATATGAAGTTGCTAGTGAAGTTGGTGTAACTTTAAAAGATGGATACAATGGAAATTTATCTTCAAGAGATGCTGGTAGAATCGGTGGAAACATGGTTAGAAAATTAATCCAACAAGCTGAAAGCCAAATGAAATAAGTTTAAATTATTTTAAAACACAAAAAGCAAGTGATGTAACTCACCTGCTTTTTTTCTTAAGTCCCCCAAAACATTTTTTATGCTTCTGGTTCTACTAAACCATAATTTTTGCCATCTTTTAGACGATAAATAACATTTACTTTTTGGGTATCGATATTGATAAATACTAAGAAATTATTTTTTGGTTTATCTTCTAATTCCAATTTTGCATCTTCTGGTGCCATTGGTTTTATTTCATAATAAATGGTTTTAATGATTTCGTTTTCAATTTCATGCTCTGCATTACTTTCCATTGCACTTTCTTTCATACGAATGGATTCTGTCATATTTTGTTTATCATTTTTCGTTTTCATTTTACGAATTTGACCTTCTAGAATGTCAATATCTTTATCGATGGAAGCATATAAATCTCTATGCGCTGTTACTGCTCTATAGGTTTCTCCATTTGCAGTAACATGTAATTCTGCTACTTGCTCTTTTCCTTCTGTTTTTATCGTTGCTAAAACGCTAAATTCCTCTCCAAAATATTTAACCAATCTTTCTAATTTTCTTTCGATATAATCTTTAATTGCCTCCGTTGCCTGTAAATCTTTTCCTGTAATTTTTATGTTCATAAAAATTGCTCCTTTCTTTTTATTCTTTTGCTTTTTTCTATTGTGTTTTTATTATATCTTGTTTCTTTTATTTTTTCAAATATTTTGCGTATTTTTTTTATTATTTTTTTTATTTACAAAATTTTTGTAAACTTTTCTTTCGAAACTATTGCAAAAGCAGTCATTTTATGCTAAAATGTTAGTTGCTATGTAGGAAGTAAATAACTTAAAGGAGGTGCTAATATGCCAAATATTAAATCAGCTATTAAACGTGTTTCTATTATTGAAAAGAAAACTTTACAAAATAATATGGTAAAATCAGCTTACAAAACTGCTGTTAAAAATTTTGAATTAGCTGTAGCAGAAGGAAATGTAGAAGAAGCAACTAAATTATTTTCTGTTGCTACTAAAAAAGTAGATCAAGCTTGTACAAAAGGAATTATTGTCAAAAATACAGCAGCAAGAAAAAAATCAAATATGGCAAAAAAATTAAATGCTATGAAAGCATAGAAAAATAGAAAATTGTGCACAGTTTTTTATTTTTAAAAGTGAGAGATTTGAAACAACTCAAATCTCTCACTTTTTTTGCTAAAAATTACCTTTGCTTTTTGTTCTTGTTTTGTGTTAACATAAATATAGAACGATAAGAAAGTTGAGGGATTTTTATGAAGATAATCACTACTTTAATTAAGAAAGTTAAAAATTTAGACGAGAAAATAAAAAAAATTATGTGTAAAGGTTATTCTTTTTCTTTTCTACTATGTATTTTTGCTAGTTTAACCCTTTTTACATATGAAATTTTCTATCATAATCCAACTTTGTATTATATTGGTCTTTCCCTATTCCGCACTAGTTTAATGTTTGCTTGCACCTTTTTTATGTGTGCAATTGGATTTGATACAATTAAGAAAGAAATAATATAATCGATAACTTACTTTTTGAAAAAGAGATTACCCTTTATCTTTAGGGTAACCTCGTTCTTATCCTTTCATATTTGTTTTGGTATTATAAGAAAGATTTAGCCCTTGTTCTAAATCTTTCTTTTCTTAGCTGTTTTTTTCCTCCGTCCCCAAAAACAGGTTATTTGTTTAATTCTTCTAGGAACATTTTGTTTAGCATTTGTGGGTTTGCTTTTCCTTTTGTTTCTTTCATGGCTTGTCCTACTAAGAAACCTAATGCTCTATCTTTTCCTGCTTTAAAGTCAACAATAGATTGAGGATTTGCCTCTAATATTTTCATTACGATTTGATGAATTTCTCCTTCATCTGAAATTTGAATCCATCCTTTTTCTTTGATTATTTCTTCTGGATCTTTTGGATTTTCAAATAATTCTTCGATTACTTTTTTACCAATTGCACTACTAATGGTTCCTTTATCAATTAGCATGATCATTTTCGCTAATTGCTTTGCGGTAAATGGTATTTGGTCTGGTTCTAATTCCTTTTCGTTTAAAATCCTAGAAATATCGGATAATAACCAGTTCGCTACTGCTTTTGCATTGTTACAAATGTCTTTTGTTTCTTCAAATAAGTTCGATAGATGTTTGAATGCTGTTAATAGGTTACTATCTTTTTCGGACAAACCAAATTCTTGCATATATCTTGCACGTCTGCTTTCTGGTAATTCTGGTAGATTCTTTTTTATATTTTCAATATAATCTTCCGATAGACGAATGGCAACTAAGTCTGGATCTGGGAAGTAACGATAGTCTTGGGCATCTTCTTTATCTCTCATAGAGAAGGTTTTTCCTGATACATCGTCCCAACGCAAAGTTTCTTGTTCTATTATTCCACCTTCTTCTATAACATCAATTTGTCTATCTGCTTCGTATTCAATGGCTCTTACTATGCTTCTGAAAGAGTTCATGTTTTTCATTTCGGTACGTGTTCCAAATTCTGTAGCACCTTTTTTTCTGACGGATACATTGACATCAGCTCGAAGAGACCCCTCTTGCATTTTACAATCGGAAACTTCTATATATTCTAAGATGGATTTTAGTTTTTTAAGATAGATTTCTGCTTCTTTACTACTACGCATATCTGGTTCGGATACAATTTCAATTAAAGGAACGCCTGCTCTATTTAAATCCACTAAGCTTCCTCCACCAAATTCATTGTGATTTAATTTTCCTGCATCTTCTTCTATATGAATACGTGTTAGCCCAATTTTTTTCTTTTCCCCATTTTCTAATTCAATTTCAACAAATCCATGCTCACAAAGAGGCTTGTCAAATTGGGAAATTTGATAAGATTTTGGAAGGTCTGGATAAAAATAATTCTTTCTATCGTTTTTACTATCTCTTGCTATTTCACAGTTGGTAGCAAGACCTGCCTTTATCGCATATTCTACTACCTTTTCATTTAAAACAGGAAGAGCTCCTGGCATGGCTGTGCATATAGGGCATATATGAGTATTAGGCGCTGCTCCAAATTCGGTAGGACAACTACAAAAAATTTTTGTTTTAGTAGATAATTCTGCATGTACTTCTAGTCCTATTACCATTTCATAATCTTCTCTTGACATCTATTTTTTCTCCTTCTAACCTTCAATTTTTTGTTACAAATAATAAGAGTAATCATTCCTTATAATTCTAAGGATTGAATTTACTTAAATTAACTATTACTCTAACTATTTACGAAATTGTGGTTTATGATTTTCTCTAAATTTTATTTTTTGTTCAAAGGTATAAGCTGCATTTAAAATTGCTTCTTCTCCAAAACGTGGCCCTATTAGTTGCATTCCAATTGGCATACCTTGTGCATCTACTCCGCATGGAATTGAAATTCCTGGAAGACCTGCAATATTCACTGATACGGTACAAATATCGGCTAAATACATTTCTAATGGGTTATTTGATTTCGTTCCTATTTCAAAGGCTACTGTTGGTGAAGTTGGTGTTAATAAAATATCATATTTTTCAAATGCTTCTTCAAACTGTTTTTTTACTAAAGTTCTTACTTGTTGTGCTTTCTTATAATACGCATCATAGTAGCCAGAAGATAATACATAAGTTCCTAAAATAATTCTTCTTTTTACCTCTGGTCCAAAACCTTCACTTCTAGAATTACGATATAATTCCTTTAAATTGCTAAAGTTCTGTGTTCTATAACCATAGCGAATGCCGTCAAATCTTCCTAAGTTTGAGCTTGCTTCTGCACAAGCAATAATGTAATAAGTAGCTAAAGCATAGTTGGCAATATCTAACGAAAACTCTTCTACTTCTGCTCCCATTTCTTGATAAGTTTGAATGGCTTCTTGTAAACTTTTCTTTACTTCTCCTTGCATTCCTTCTCCAAAGAACTCTTTTGGAATTCCTATTTTTAGTCCTTTTACATCGTTTTTCAAGCATTTTGTATAATCTATCTTTTCTTTGGCTTCGGAAGTAGTATCTTTTTCATCATGCCCTGCGATGATGTTTAATAGAATAGCGGCATCTTCTACATCTTTGGTAATTGGTCCTATTTGATCTAAGGAAGAGGCAAAAGCTACTAAGCCATAACGAGATACTAAACCATAGGTTGGCTTTAACCCTACTACTCCACAAAAAGAAGCTGGCTGGCGAATAGACCCACCGGTATCAGAGCCCAATGCCCATGGTACTAGATTTGCTGCAACAGCTGCTGCACTTCCTCCAGAAGACCCACCAGGTACCGTATTTAAGTTCCATGGATTTTTTGTTACATGAAAGGCAGAATATTCAGTAGAACCACCCATCGCAAATTCATCCATGTTTAATTTTCCTAGATTGATTAAATTTTCTTCTTTTAATTTTTCTACAACAGTAGCATCATAAGGCGATACAAAGTTTTCTAGCATTTTGGAACTACAAGTTGTTTTGATTCCTTTAGTACAAATATTATCTTTAATTCCAATAGGAATTCCAGCAAACTTTGAAGTAATTTCTCCTGTTGTTACTTTTTCTTCAATTTGCTTTGCTTCTTCCTGTGCTTCACTATATAATGTTGTAACAAAGGCTTGTACATCCTTCTCTTTTTCTTCAATTCTATCTGTATAAGCTTTTGTAATTTCGCTTATAGTAATTTCTTTTTTTTCTAATCTTTCTTGCAATTCATGCACAGTTAATTCTGTAATATCCATCTGTTTTCCTCCTATTACCATTGGGGACATTAGCCTCTGCATAAGTTATCCATAATTCACTTCGTTCAAACGGCTAACTTATCCTTTTGGTAAATCTGTCCCTTTTGGTAACTTTTATTATCATATTTTATTGAATGTCTCTTTAGGAAACGTCCCCAAAGAGACATTTATTGAATTACTTTTGGTATTTTATACATATTTCTTTCTTTTTCTGGTGCATTGGCAAGTAATGCTTCCGAATCTCCAAATACTTTGATTTCATCTTTACGAAATACGTTTTCGTTTTCATTTACGCCAAAAGATTCTCCTAAACCTTCTACTGGTGCATTATTGACAATATTTGCAAAATTTAAAATATCTTGCAAATGTAATAAATAAGTATCGATTTCTTCTTCTTTTAAATTTAAGTTGGCTAGTTTTGCGATATGCAAAATTTCTTCTCTACTTACTTTCATAGTTATTATATTTCCTTCCTTAAAACACAAACTGTTTGAGAAAGAATGATTATTAGGCAATTCTTTTTCAAACTTATGTTATTATACCTTTTTTTTCTGTAAATTACAAGAAAACTTGCAAAAAAAGTTACGCAATGTCAAACTTTTGCGTAACTTTTTACTTATGCAACTTTTATACCTGTATCTATTACTTCTTTAACAAATGGATTTGAAACTTCTTCATAATCTTTTGTTGTAATAGGATGTGGTTCTATTCTAGTATCTATTTTCCATGTCAATCCAATTAACTTTGCCCCATCTTCTATTATATCATTAAAATCACTTGAAATAATTGCTATATCTATATCGCTATCTTTATTTTCTGTTCCTTTTGCATAAGAACCAAATAATATAATTGTTTCTATTTTATAATACTTACTAATTTTTTCTATATATTTTTGTATAGAACTCATTATTTCGCTACTAATAGTTCTTTCAACCATATTCGTACCTCCTCTATATTTTTGACTTGTTCTAAAGTATATTCATCTGTACATTTTTGTTTAAACTTTTCTTTATAGTCATCATATCTAGCACTAATATTAAATTGTGTAATAATTTGCAATTTTTCTATTTGTTCCTCTGTTAACTCTAATTTACATTTTTCTGCTAGTGCTAATAAATTGTGAGATTTTATTGTATATGGATTTTGAATATTATTTTTTGCATATAAGCCTTTTAATAATTTTTCTATTGTTAAATGACCTAAAAATAAAGTCCATGTATTCTTTTTATTTTGGAACATAATTTGCATTGCATCATAATCTTCTTCTGCACTATTTAACCAATATTTCATTATATCTATATGATTCAATTTTATTACCCTCCCATATTATTATAACATTCTTTTTTTATTTTACTATTTTTTTCTGTAAATTACAAGAAAACTTGTAAAAAAGCGGAATAAATTCCGCCCTTAAAGAGCCTAATTAAATTTAGGCTCTTTAATTTGGTTTATCTACTAATTTATGATATATTTTTATTGGTGATTTTATTGTCTGAATT
>CANQTK010000017.1 GCA_947626735.1 uncultured Clostridia bacterium | reverse complement strand
TTAATTATAAAAGTACCAACGAAATCTTAAGTGAAATATGTGCATAATAAACCGGAAATTTATTATTGCCATTTATACATTATCAAAAAGATAAAAATTTTCTTGATTTTTGAAGTATTTCATGATACAATACACATAATGCAATGAAAATAGAAACCTTAAAATGAATAATTTCAATAAGGAAAGGAGATTTATGTTATGGGAGAAATGCGGAATGCTTTAAATGTGGAGGAGACACTGCAAATCAAGAAGAAGGCAAAAAGGAAGACAATAAAGTGGGCTTTAGTGACAGTATTCATTCTTGAATTTATAGTTTTCAGTACTACGTATATGGGTTCTAAAGATTTTGTTACTATAGCAATGATGCAATTAATAATTATTATTTTGGGATACCTAGTGTTTTCTTTGAACTACCGAGTTATATTAGACCAAGAAAAAGCTAAAATATCTGCAACATTAGCAGAAGGATGTTTGCGAGCAGAAACATGGACAGAAGTGATTCCTATCAAGGCAGACGAATACCAAGAGTTTGTTTTGAAGGAATTACCTACCAAAGCAAAATTTTTTGCTAAGCTTCGGGAAGATGGTGACATCATTGATGTATCTGTGCAGTTCCATCACGAAAAAGAGTATTTGCCTTTGGAGGAAATAGGCAAAAGGTACTTCTTGGACTACTATTCTATTTTAGAAGAAAGTGAGAAAGAACCGGAAGAGGAAAGCAATGATTAACTTTCCAATGTTCTATCGATAACAAATAACAAGCGTTAAAACGTAAAGGAGCAAGAATTTCTTGCTCCTTTAATGTGCAAAAAATGAAACACAATTTACAAAAAATGTAAAATAATATTGACAAAGAAAATAAAATCATTTATAATGAATATACTAAAAGAAGATAGCAATATTGCTATCGAGATGCGCTGACATCTTTAAAAATCCGAAACACTTGTAAGACGAATGTGCTTACCATTGCTTATCGTTGGCGGACAACAAAAAAATCAGTTATAAAAATAGGGCTTATCATTTTTGGTAAGCTCTATTTTTGTGTTTTAGAGAAGAAAAGTATGAAAGCTAAACATTAAAACTTGATTACATTTCACAATTTTGTGAAGTGTAATCAAAAAGACAATTTAGAAAGTAAAATGATAAAATATTGCATAAAAAATATAGAAAAACAATAGCAAAATAAAAAATCTATTGTTATAATAAGGAGGAAGGAAAAATGCAACTAGATTTATTCAAAAATATAGGAAAAGAAATACAGAAAATAGACGTAAGTAATTTTATAGAAGAACTAGTAGAAAGGTTAAGAAAAATGGAAGAAGAATATGTAATTGACCGATTTGAAGGTAACATTGCTGTTTGTGAGGAAAGAAAAACTGGAAAGAAAAAAGAAATTTTAAAAGAAGAATTACCAGAAGGCGTAAAAGAAGGTAGTATTTTAAAAGAAGAAAACGGAAAATATGTAAAAATAGAAAAAGAGCAAGAAGAAGTAGAAAGTAGAATAAAAGATAAAATGAATAAGCTATGGAAGGACTAAAAACAAAAGATGAAAACTAATAAATAAGGGGGCAAAATAAGTGGCAAGGAAAAAGAAAAAAGTAAAACAAATAGAAGCAATCATTGGAATTGTTGTTTTCGCTATTTTAACCTTAGGAGCATTACAAAGTGGGGAAATACAAAACTATTTTTTAAAAAATAAAAAAGTAGTGAATCCTATTACAGCAGAAGAAAGCCAAAATATTGTATTAGAAGGAGAAGATATCCTTCAAATTCACTTTTTTGATGTGGGTCAGGCAGATAGTATTTTACTAATTAGCGACGGAAAAACGATGTTAATCGATGCAGGAAATAACGAAGATGGAGACTTAATTGTTAGCAATATCAAAAGTTTAGGAATTACAAAATTAGATTATGTAGTAGGAACCCATCCACATGAAGATCACATTGGTGGCTTAGATGATGTGATTTCCAATTTTGAAATAGGAACCATTTATATGCCAAAAGTACAAACCAACACTAAAACCTTTGAAGATGTATTAGATGAAATTAGTAAAAAAAATTTAAGAATTACAACACCAAAACAAAACGATCAATTTATGGTAGGAAATGTAGAATGTGAAATTATGCTAGCAGGAGAGGGATTAGAAGAAGAACAGGAAAATTTAAATTTATCTTCTATTGTAATAAGAGCAACTTACAAAGAACAAAGCTATTTATTTATGGGAGATGCAGAAGAAGAAAACGAAAATACACGTACATGGGAGCAAACCAATGTCTTAAAAGTGGGGCATCATGGTTCCGATACTAGTTCTTCTACTACATTTTTAAATCAAGTGTTACCACAAATTGCTATTATTTCCGTAGGAAAAGAAAATTCCTACCATCATCCAAGCCAAGGTACCTTAGATAAATTAACTAAATTAGGAACCCTTGTCTATCGAACTGATGAAAAAGGAAATATTCTAATAGAAAGTGATGGAAAAAATAACAAAGTATCTTTTTATTAAAAAAGACAAGAAAAAAGAGCATTTGCTCTTTTTTTTTGATGAAAAATGTTATATAATATGGCTACCAAAAAGTTTCAATTGGGGACAGTCCCAAATTGTTCCATTTAGGACAATTTGTGCCAACCTAAAAAAAGAGAAAGGAAGAAAAATGTCAAAATTTGTTCATTTACATATCCATAGTGAATTTAGTTTACTAGATGGAGCCAACCGAATAAAAGATATTCCTGTTATTGCCAAAGAGCTTGGCATGGATGCTATTGCCATTACTGACCATGGTGCTATGTTTGGTGTTATTGACTTTTATAAAGCTTGCAAAGCAAATGGAATAAAGCCAATTATTGGGTGTGAGGTGTATGTAGCACCTAGAACAAGACATGACAAAGACCCTAATATAGATAGCAAATATAATCACCTAATTTTACTTGCAAAGGACAAGCAAGGATACCAAAATCTATCTAAATTAGTTTCCTTAAGTTATACAGAAGGCTTTTACTACAAACCTCGTATTGATAAAGAAATATTAACACAGTATCATGAAGGGTTAGTATGTTGTAGTGCTTGTTTAGCAGGAGAAGTCAATCAAGCCATTTTAAATAATGATATGGAAGAAGCCAAAAGAGTAGCTTTGTGGTTTAAAGATTTATTTCAAGAAGACTATTATTTAGAAATACAGAACAATGGGGTAAAAGAGCAAACCTTAGTAAATCAAAAGTTAATAGAACTATCCAAAGAACTAGACATTCCACTTGTTGCAACAAACGATGCCCATTATGCAAGAAGAGAAGATGCTTATAACCACGAAGTATTATTATGCATTCAAACAGGCAAAAAAATGTCAGATGAAGACAGAATGCGTTTTGATACAGATGAATTATACATTAAATCACCAGAAGAAATGAGTGAATATTTTTCCAATGTGCCAGAAGCCATTGAAAATACCGTAAAAATTGCAGAAAAGTGTAACGTAGAATTTGAATTTGGACACACTATTCTTCCAAACTACGATGTACCAGAAGGTTTTGAAACTCACTATGATTATATAGAACATTTAACCAAAGAAGGTCTAATGAAACGTTATGGAAAAGAAAAGGAAACTTATGAAGAACTTTCCGAAGAAATTAGAAAAAGGGCAGAATACGAATTAGGCGTAATTCAAAAAATGGGCTATGTAGATTATTTCTTAATTGTATGGGACTATATCAATTTTGCCAAAACTCATGATATTCCAGTAGGACCAGGACGTGGTTCAGGAGCAGGTTCTATTGTAGCCTACGCAATTGGCATTACCGATATTGACCCACTAAAATACAATCTACTATTTGAACGTTTCTTAAACCCAGAAAGAATTAGCATGCCAGATTTTGACGTTGACTTTTGCTATGAAAAAAGAGACAAAGTCATTGAATATGTGTGTCAAAAATATGGTTATGACCATGTATCGCAAATTATTACCTTTGGTACTATGGCAGCTAAAATGGTCATTCGAGACGTTGCAAGAGTGCTAGATGTTCCTTATGCAGAAGCAGATAGAATTGCCAAAATGATTCCAAATGAAATTCATATTACCATTAAAAAAGCGATGGAACAAAATAAAGAGCTACGAGATTTATACGAAAATGATCCAGAAATGAAAAAACTATTAGATATCGCTATGGCTTTAGAAGGAATGCCACGACAAGCATCTACACATGCCTGTGGTATTGTAATTACCAAAGAGCCAGTTGATACCTATGTTCCTTTATATGTAAGAGAAGGCACGATTTCTACACAATTTATCATGACTACGCTAGAAGAGCTAGGGCTTTTAAAAATGGACTTTTTAGGATTAAGGACGCTAACGGTTATTCAAGATACGATTGATTTAGTAAAGAAAGATAGAAATATTGATGTCGTATTTGATGAAAACATGAATGATCCAAAAGTATATAAACTATGGCAAGAAGGTAATTCCGTAGGCATTTTCCAATTTGAAAGCCAAGGAATGACTAATTTCATGAAAGAATTAAAGCCAGATAGTTTAGAGGATATCATTGCAGGGGTATCGTTATATCGTCCTGGACCAATGGACCAAATTCCAAGATATATTGCCAATAAAAAAGACCCAGAGCATGCAGTTTACACCCATCCATCTTTAAAACCAATCTTAGAAGTAACCTATGGTTGCATGGTTTACCAAGAACAAGTAATGCAAATTGTGCGTGATTTAGCAGGCTACTCTTTAGGTAGAGCAGACTTAGTGCGTCGTGCAATGGGTAAGAAAAAGCTAGACGTAATGGCAAAAGAAAGAGAAATTTTTATTCATGGACAAGTAGATGAAGAAGGAAATGTAGTAGTTCCAGGTTGCATAAGAAATGGCATTGATGAAAAAAGTGCCAATACCATATTTGATGAAATGGCAGAATTTGCAAAATATGCCTTCAACAAATCCCATGCAGCAGCCTATGCCGTAGTTTCTTACCAAACTGCATACTTAAAAGCCTACTATCCAGAAGAATTTATGGCAGCTACTTTAAATAGCTTTTTAGGAAACTTAGGAAAAGTGCCATATTATATAGAAGAATGTAAACGTCTAAACATTGAAATATTAAAACCAGACATCAACAAAAGTGATACTAAATTTACCGTAGATAATGGAAAAATTAGATTTGGTATGGGAAGTATTAAAAATGTAGGAACCTCAGCTGTTGATGCCATTGTAGAAGAAAGAACAAAAAACGGAGACTATAAAAGCTTTACCGATTTTTGTGAAAGAATTCACGAAGAAGCGGTCAATAAAAAATGTATTGAAAGCTTAATAAAAGCAGGATGTTTTGATGAATTTGAACAAACCAGAAGTACATTAATGGCATCTTTTGAAGAAATATTAGATTCTATATCCGATGCTTCTAAAAAGAACTTCAAAGGACAAGTTTCAATGTTTGACTTAGGAGGATTTGGAAGTTTAGGAAACAAAGATAGTGAATCTGGCACATCTAGCATAGAAAATCAACAAGTAAGTGAATTAGAAAAACTAAAATATAACTATCATACCTTAAAAGAATATTCTGAAAAAGAATTACTATCCATGGAAAAAGAAATGCTTGGACTATACATTTCTGGACACCCATTAGCAGGGCTAAAAGAACAAATAGAAAAGTTAACCAACATTAACACACTAGCCATCAGAGAAGGATTAGACGAATTAGAAGAAACAGGAAAATTTCCTTTCCAAGATGGACAAAACGTCAAATTTGCAGGAATCATCAATAGTATCAAAAAGAAATACACTAAGAACAATAAAATCATGGCCTTTGTTAGCATGGAAGACTTATATGGAAGTATGGAAATAATCGTCTTTGAAAATGCGTATCAATCTGCAGGAGCTACCTTAATGGAAGACAATGTAGTGCTAGTGGAAGGTCGCTTAAGCATCAGAGAAGAAGACCAAAACGTAACTATCATTGCAAACAAAATTGTCCCTTTGGGGACGTTTCCTAAAGAGACATTTTCTTCTTCCAGTACGTTTGCAAAAGAGACATCTGTCCCTTTTGATTCATCGGGAAATAAAATGATAAGAAAAACCTTAGAAATTAATATTACGAATTTAACGGAAGAACAAAAGGAACAATTAAGAGGAGCCTTAAAATTCTTTACAGGGGATAAAAACAATACACCTGTGCAAATTATCAATGGAGAAAAGAAAATGCCAGCAGGGGGAATCTTCCTAAATGGAAACACACTAGAAGAGTTGCAAGAAATCGTAGGAAAAGAAAATTGTCTCTTTGGGGACGTTTCCTAAAGAGACATTGATTTGATATGTAAATATAGAAAAAGGATGTAGAAATATATGAATGAACAATTTGTCATAAAAGATGAAGTACATGGAAATATTACTTTAGAGGGAGTTTATAAAGAGTTAGTACAAAGCCAGGATTTTCAAAGACTAAAAGATATTGTGCAAACTGGAACTTCTTATTTACAATACCCAGAAATGAAAAAGGAAACAAGGTATGACCACAGCATAGGCTCTTACCATTTAATGTGTAAAATTATTCAAAATATTGAAAAGAAGCTAGCAATGCAAGGCATTCAAGTAAACGAAGAAGAAAAAGAAATTGCCAAAATTGCCATGCTTCTTCATGATATTGGACATGGTGCTTATTCTCATACTTTAGAAAAAATGACAGGATATTCTCATGAAAAAAGAAGCATTGATATTGTAAAAGATGAAAACACGCAAATCCATCAAATTTTAGTGAAGTTTTATGGGGAAGATTTTACAAACAAAGTAGGGGAATTTTTAGAGCGAGTTTATGAGCACAAAAAGCAAGATAAGCCACTTTTCGATGTTAAAATAGAAAAAGGAGCTATTCATTTAGAAGATTTACTTGCTTCTCTTATTTCCAATAATATTGATGCCGATCGATTAGATTATTTAGTAAGAGATTCTAAGAAAGCAGGGCATAAGGTTTTAACAGAGGTAGATGAATTAATTCAAAGTTTTGAATTTGTATTAGATGTAGATAAGATTATTGTTGCTATTCCCGAAGAAAAGAAAATATTAGTCGATATGGCAATTCTAGAAAGAGCAAGAAATTATCGAGATATCTATTTTTGTGGACCTTCTATTATAGGAGATCATATTTTAGAATTTTTATTAGAAGAATTACGTAATCATCCAGATGAAATTCAAAGTGATACTAACCAAGTAATTAGTACCTTTTTAACAAATAGGAAGGCTCATTTTTCAGTACAAGAATATATGACAATTACAGAAACACCAATAAAAGAAGCAATAGAAAAAATAAGAAGGCAAACGAAAAATGAAAAATTAAAAAAATTATGTAATATAGAAGAAATGACGAAAACGTATCAAGAACTAAATACCGATAAAAAAGAAGATTATATTCGTTATTTATTACATAAAGCAATTCCTGAAATTTCGGAAAATACAAAAGGATTGGTAGTAGAAGAAAGACTAATCAAACCATACAAATCTAATGAAAATGATAACATCAATGTAATTACACGTAATGGAATTGAAGATTATCAAGACATTCAGCAAGACCTAATTAAACTAGAACCTTTTTCAAAAAAGGTAATAGCTATTAGCATGGAAATGTTGCGTTTAGAGTTAGGTATTTCACAAGAAGAATTTGAACAAAAATATAAAAGAACCGTTGAGGAAGTTATAAGCACAGTAACTAAGGCAAAAGATGAGTTTGAACTTCGCTATGTGATTACCGAAGGAAGTTTACAAGGGGATGAAATAAAAGAAAGAATAGAAAAGCAATATGAAATTGTAGATTCTGCTCAATATATGTCAAATGATATTTATTATGATAATCCAGAAACCTATGAATTACTAGAAAAGAAAGCAATATTAAGGTTAAGGCAAGGGGCAACCTATCATGACGGTAAAGAAACCTATAACTTTAAAAAGACAAGAATTACTTATAAGAGGTATACACAAGATAAAGAAAGTCATTTTACGATTCGTAGAAAAGAAGAACAAATTGGAGATAGAGCTGAAATACAAGATTATCAGAAATTTATAACTTCTATAGGTTTAGAAGAGCAAACCATGCAACCAATATTAGAAGTCAATAATCTGCGTAAGTTATATACGATAAAAATCAATGGAGTACTTATTGATATCTCTTTTAATACCGCTTATTACCAAAATAAAATTTATGAAATGTTTGGAAATGTGGGTACGATTGAAATTAAACCAAGAGAAAACAAAATATCAGACCGTTTAAGTTTACTTGAATTGAGACAATTTTTAGAACAAGAATTTCCTGAATTAGCAAAATTTCTTTCCAATACCAATGTATATGAAATTGGAATACTTGATACTTACGAAAAATATGGAAAAGGTTATATGATTAGTGAAGACGCGAAAAAATATGAAGAAGAACATCAAGAAGCGGCAAAAAAATTAAAAGAACTATCAGAAAAAGCAAAACAAAGGAAAGACTTTGCGTGGCTAACTAAAATTCCAGAAGTGAAACAATCGGAGCAAGAAGAAGAAAAATAAAGGAAAAATGCTTGAAAAGTTATGTTTTTGGGGACGGAGGAAAAAAACAGCAAATAGATATGTTTTTTCCTCCGTCCCCAAAAACAGGAAAAAAATTCCCTTTTAGGACTTGCTATTTTGGAAAAATATGATATAATAAATAAGCAAATTTTGATAGCAATGAAAGGAAGAAGAAAAAAATGAGTATCAAAGTAGAAAAAACAGACAAAAACAATGAAGTAAAATTAAGCTTTTGCATTGAAGCTTCTAAATTTGAAGAAGCCATTCAAAAAGTATATGTAAAAAGTGCAAAATATTTTAATATTCCAGGTTTTAGAAAGGGAAAAGCACCATACAAAATCGTAGAAAAACAATATGGCGCACAAATCTTTTATGAAGATGCTTTCAACGAAGTAGTTCCAGAAGTATATGAAAAAGAACTAAAAGAAGCAGGAATTGAAGCCGTAAGCAGACCTAATATTGATATTACGCAAATGGAAAAAGGAAAAGACCTTATTTTCACTGCCGTAGTACAAACAAAACCAGAAGTAACTCTTGGAAAATACAAGGGTATAAACCTTAAAAAAGTAGAGTATAATGTAGAGGACAAAGACATTGACCACGAAATTTACCATATGAGAGAAAGAAATGCAAGATTAATTAATGTAGAAGATAGACCAGTAGAAAGTGGAGATACTACGATTATCGATTTTGAAGGATTTTCAGATGGCGTTGCATTTGAAGGTGGAAAAGCAGAAAACCACGAATTAGTCATTGGAAGCAATACTTTCATTCCAGGTTTTGAAGACCAAATTATTGGTATGAAAATAAGAGAAGAAAAAGACATCAATGTTACTTTCCCAGAAGAATATTTTTCAAAAGACTTAGCAGGAAAACCAGCTGTATTCAAAGTTAAATTACATGAAATTAAGAAAAAAGAACTACCAGAAGCAGATGACGAATTTGCCAAAGATGTTAGTGAATTTGACACAATCAAAGAATTAAAAGATTCCATTAAAGAAAAATTAGAAGACGAAAACAAACATAAAGCAGAATACGAAACAGAAGAAGAAGCCATCAAAACAGTATGCGACAATACCGAAATTGAGATTCCATCTGGTATGGTAGAAACCGAAACAGACAATATGATTAGAGACATTGAACAAAGATTATCATACCAAGGTTTAAACTTTGAACAATATCTTAAAATGATGAACAAAACAGAAGCAGACCTTAGAAAAGAAATGGAAGAACAAGCGTTAAAACAAGTAAAAACAAAATTAGTATTAGAAGCAATAGTAAAGGCAGAAAACATAGAAGCATCAGAAGAAGAAGTAAAAGCAAAAATAGAAGAAATGGCACAAACTTATGGAAGAGATGCCAAAGAATTAGAGCAAAATGAAAGCTTAAAGAAATACATAGCAGAATCTGTAAAAACAGAAAAAGCAATTCATTTTATCGTAGAAAATGCAAAAATAAAATAAAAAGGGGAAAAGTTAGGGGTGAATCTGTATTTTTAAAATAAATCGTATTTACCGCTAGCTTTTTCTGCTTATTTGTAAAGTATAGAGTTAGAAATTTTATACTATCAGAAGTATATATATTCTATTTTTGAAGTGAGCTGTGTGTGGGGACCGACGAGGTATAGTCTGTTAATAAATTTTTGTTTTAACAAAAATTTATTTATAGACTATTCGTGGTTGGGACGAACGAAAAAATAGAATATATATACTTCTGATAAAGAAAAATATTAAATTTTTAGGAGGATAAAATTATGTTAGAAAAAAACAGTTTAGTACCTTATGTTATTGAACAAACAGCCAAAGGAGAAAGATCATATGATATTTTCTCAAGATTATTAAAAGACAGAATTATATTTTTAGGAGAAGATGTTAACCCAACATCTGCAAGTTTAGTTATTGCACAATTATTATTCTTAGAATCCGAGGACCCAGATAAAGAAATTTCTTTATACATTAATAGCCCAGGAGGTTCTATTACAGACGGAATGGGAATTGTAGACACTATGAATTACATTAAATGTCCAGTATCTACTATTTGTATTGGTATGGCAGCAAGTATGGGAGCAGTGCTACTTGCATCTGGTGAAAAAGGAAAAAGATTTGCAACACCAAATGCAGAAATTCTAATTCATCAACCATTAATTGGAGGAAATGGACTTTCAGGACAAACAACAGAAATTAAAATTCATGCAGACCATATGGTAAAAACCAGAGAAAAATTAAATAAATTATTAAGTGCAAGAACAGGTCAACCATTAGAAACCATTGAAAGAGATACCGAAAGAGATAATTACATGACAGCCGAAGAAGCTTTAAAATATGGTTTAATCGATGGTATTATGGAAAAAAGACCATAAAGAAAATAAGAATAAAAAATAAAATAAGAACCATACTAAAACGAAAGAATAGAATATAGAAAAAAGGGAGAAGAAAATGGCCAAGACAGATAAAAATGTAAAATGCTCATTTTGTGGAAAATCACAAGATGCAGTAGAGAGAATCATTGCAGGACCAGGGGTATTTATTTGTGATGAATGTATCAAGGTATGTACCAACATTTTAGAAGATGATTCTTATGAAGAAACCGACTTTCAATATACATTAAATAAAGAAGAAGATAAATTACCAAGTCCAGAACAAATAAAAAATGTATTAGATAGTTATGTGATAGGGCAAGAAGATGCAAAAAAAACATTAGCTGTAGCTGTATATAATCATTATAAAAGAATTAATCATCCACAGAAAAACCAAGATGATGTGGAAATTCAAAAAAGTAATGTGTTATTACTTGGACCAACCGGATCTGGAAAAACGTTACTAGCACAAACTCTTGCTAAAATTTTAAAAGTACCATTTGCCATTGCTGATGCTACAACCTTAACAGAAGCAGGCTATGTAGGAGAAGATGTAGAAAACATCTTATTAAAACTAATTCAAAATGCAGACTATGACATTGAAAGAGCAGAAAAGGGTATTGTCTATATTGATGAAATCGATAAAATCACAAGAAAGTCAGAAAACCCATCCATTACAAGAGATGTAAGTGGGGAAGGTGTGCAACAAGCCTTACTTAAAATTGTAGAAGGAACCATTGCTTCTGTTCCACCACAAGGGGGAAGAAAGCATCCACACCAAGAGTTAATCCAAATTAACACAGAAAACATTCTATTTATTTGTGGTGGTGCATTTGAAGGATTAGACAAAATCATTAATGAGCGTACAGGAAAGAAAGCCATTGGATTTGGTGCTAATGTGCAAAGCCAAAAAGAAATCGATAAATACAAAATCTATGAACAATTATTACCACAAGATTTATTAAAATTTGGTTTAATTCCAGAGTTTGTAGGAAGACTTCCAATTGTAGCAACTCTAAGAGAATTAGATAGAAATGCTTTAATTGACATTGTAACAAAGCCAAAAAATGCATTAGTAAAACAATATAAAAAATTGTTAGAGTTAGATAATGTAGAATTAGAATTTGAACAAGAAGCCTTAGAAGCCATTGTTGATAAAGCTTTAGAAAGAAAAACAGGAGCAAGAGGTTTGCGTTCTATTATAGAAGAAATTATGAGAGACATCATGTTTGACATTCCATCTAACCCAAGAATAGAAAAATGCATTGTAACAAAAGAAACGGTGCTAGAAAAGAAAGCACCAAAATTAGTCATTAATGATAAAAAAGAATTAATGAAAAACAAACCAGAAAGACCACAAAGAAAAAATACAAATCGCACAGAAGAAACAGCATAAAACAAACAAAACGACCAGTAAATTTTACTGGTCGTTATTTGGTGATTACTCAATAATTAAATCGATAGGAATGATATGTTTCTCATCCGGCTTTGGCGGCTTACTTGCAAAAAAATCACGATAATTTTTTAATTCCCGCTTAGCAATTGCTTTTGTAGCACAATAGCATTTAATGCTAGAGGAACGTTCATCATCGGTGGTACGAATACCATAGATTTTTTTTGTTTTCATAAAGATACCTCCATAAAAATATTTAAATAAGGTGAATAGTTGCAAATTGCACTTAGCAATTATAATACAATAAATATAACATAATTTTGAAAAAATTTCAATAGGAATATGCATAGAATTAAGTATTTTTCTTGAAATTTCACATAAAGTATAACAAATATTATATAGGTTTGTCCCAAATGGCAATCTTGAAAAAGATGAAAGGGTATGGTAGGATAAAGAAAAAAGAAAAGAGAACAATCAAGATGCAATATATATTTAAAATAAAAGAAATAGAAGTTCCGTTTTGTATGAAAAATTATAAAACAGCCAAAACAATGAAGATATTATTGAAAGAAGATGGAATCGTTGTAACGAAGCCATTTTATGTGCCAAAAAGAGAAGTAGATTTCTTTTTACAAAAAAATGAAGAAAAAATTTATGAAAAATACAAAAATATGGAAGAGATAAAACGTCAAAAAGAGGGAAGATGGCAAACTGGGCAAACCATTCTATATCACGGAGAAGAATATAGAATTGATAAATCTTATCATAATAAAGATATTATAAGGGTAAGACTTGAAAAGGAAAGTAAAATATTTCGAATTTTTCTTCCAGAGCAAATTCAAAAAGAAGAGGAAAATGCTTATATAAAACAAGCAGTAAGGAAACTTTTTAAAGAAAATACAGAAAGTATGTTGCAAGAAAAATTACCATATTGGAGTAAAAAAACTAATATTTCATATAATAGTATGCAGGTAAGAGATGCAAAAACCAAATACGGAAGTTGTATACCTAAAACAAAAGCACTACATTTTACCAGCCGTTTGGTTATGTTAAAAGAAGAAGCGGTAGATGCTATTATTGTGCACGAGTTATGCCACATTGTTCATCCAAATCATAGCAAAGATTTTTATACATTAGTGGAAAAATACATTCCAAATTATAAGGAAATTGACAAATACTTAAAACAAATAGCAATTAGCCATAAGTTAATGATTTAAAAAGTGGTATATAGTATTTTTAAAAATTGATGTATTTCTTATGATATAGAAAAACTTCATTATGATAATTTCTAAAAAATAAAAATGATGAAAACAATGATATGTTTTCACCATTTTTATAAAACTCATTCGTCTTCTTCTTCGTATTCTTCTTCAATGTAGGTGCCAGCTTTTACTAGCTGTTTTATACAATTGATACTGCAAAAAATAATGGCAACGCCAGCAAACCCTGTAAATGCTAAAAAGTCAAGTTTTACAAGTACTGCTAACCAGATGAAACTAACAAAGCCGGCAAAACAAAGAAAAGAAAGAATTAAAAGGATGATGCCATAGCACAAATGAAGTTTTGCAGAATCAGACATAATCAATGTCTCCTTCCTTGATGAAAAGTCAAATAAACTTTGACTAAATGAATAAGTTACATAACAAGATTATATAATAAAAAATATGAAAAGTCAATGAATGAGGAACAAAATATTGGTATTTTGCATGTTTCATAACATAGCGAAAGAATGGAGTAGAAAATGAGTAAAATAAATGAACAAGAATTGCATACATTATTTCAAAAACTAAAAGAAGAAGATAAAACAGCCTATGAAGAATTGTACGAAAAATATTCTTCCTTAGTGTACCAAATTGCGTTTTCTATTTTAAAAAACAAAGAAAATGCAGAAGATATTATGCAAAATGTATTTATCAAAATAGGAAATCTTTCAAAAGAAAAGCTTCCAAGTAACTATGAAGCAAGCTGGCTTTACTCCGTAACCAAAAATGAAGCAATTTCATATTTACGAAAAAATAAGGATACACTTCAAATAGAAGAAATTGAGGAAAAGGGCAAAGAAGATACCATAGAGGAAGTGGTAGGAAAAAACACTTACCAAAATATCATTTCTTCGTTAGAGCAAAAAGAAAAACAAATTATTTCATTAAAGGTAGAAATAGGGCTATCTTTTAAAGAAATTGCTAAACTTTTAAATATGCCAATTGGCACAGTGCAATGGAAATATTATAAATCACTTCATAGTTTAAAACTATTAATAGGAAATTTATCACTATTTATTGTAACGGCAACACTTTCTATGGCACACTTTATGCAAAAACAAAGAAAAAGTACCAATATGGAGCAAAGCGCAGTAGAGAACAATGTAATGATAAACGAAATTACATCCACTAGTAGCATAAAGGATAACGAAGCAAAAAATACTCAAGAAAGTATGGTAACATCAGAAAATAAAAGAGAAAATGTAGCACTAGACAGTAGTTTTACACAAAAAAATGAAATAGAACAAAATCAAAGTGAGAAAGAAACACAGCAAAACGAAAGTAAACAAGAAATACAACAAGGTCAATTAGAACAAGAAAATTTACTGGAAAATAGAATGTTAGAAACATGTCTTGACATTGGTTTAATTAGTTTAACGAGCCTATTCTTATGTGCTACTATCTTTTTTAGCATTATATTTGCCCATCACAAATATAAAAAGTACCTTTAGGGACGTTTCCTAAAGGTACTTTTTCTTAAGATTTTATAAATTTTATCGTATCTCCTTTTTCTTTTAGTATAATAAACAAAAAGGAGAAAAAGATGAAAAAGATTTTTATAACGATAAGTATTGTCATTTCCTTTCTATGTATTTTTACATTAGGATTTCTTTTTTATGAGAAAGTTTGCAAGAAAGAGAAAGAGGTTTATTATGCAGAAGATTTTGGAATTACGGTAATAAAAAGTGACATGGATTATAATCATAATGGAATTGATGATTATACCGATATTTTATTAGGAGCAAAAGAAGAAGCAAAAAGAGCACCAAAGTATAAAAATGCTTATTATGCAGGTGGCTATCCACCAGAAGACGAAGGTGTTTGCACAGATGTTATTTGGAGGGCTTTTAAAAATGCAGGATATAGTTTAAAAGATATGGTAGATGAAGATATTCAAAATAACGTAAAAGCTTATCCAAGGGTAGAGGGAGTGCCAGATTCTAATATCGACTTTCGAAGAGTAGGAAATTTAAAAACTTTTTTTGAAAGAAATGCTAAAACTTTAACAACAGATTTAACCAAAATAGAAGAGTGGCAACCAGGTGATATTGTTACCTTTGGAACTTCTCATATTGGGATTATATCCGATAAAAGAAATAAAAAAGGAGTCCCTTATTTAATTCATAATGCAGGTCAACCATTAAGAGAAGAAGATACCTTAGAATTAAATAATTATTTTGAAAAAATATCAGGGCATTTTCGTTTTGAACAATAGGGACACCCCTTTTCGTTCCAAAATGGAACGCTGGGGACACCCTTTCTTTTTTATATAGTAGCGCTTTTTTATGGAAAGAAAGAAACAGTAAATTCTTAAAATTTTATAAAATTATATAGCAAAATAAAAACTTATGTTATAATGCAAACAGAAAAAGGGGGATAAAGCAATGTTAAATTTAAAAAATGTATCCAAATTTTATTACAATAAGGGCATCATTGCGACCGGTTTTACCAAGGTAAATTTAGAATTAAAATTAGGGGAATTCGTTGTTATTACAGGAGAATCGGGTAGTGGAAAAAGTACACTTCTTAATGTCATTTCTGGTTTAGACAGTTATGAAGAAGGGGAAATGTACATTAATGGAGAAGAAACCAGCCACTATACAGAAAAAGAATTTGAAGATTACCGAAGAAAATACATTGCCAATATCTTTCAAAGCTTTAATTTAATTAATAGTTATACTGTTTATCAAAATGTGGAATTGGTTTTATTATTAAATGGTTATAAAAAAAGACAAGTAAAGAAAAAAGTATTAGACATGATAGAAAAGGTAGGTCTAACGAAATTTAAAAATACGAAGGTTTCTAAATTATCTGGTGGGCAAAAACAAAGAGTTGCTATTGCCAGAGCTATGGTAAAGGATACTCCTATTATTGTAGCCGATGAGCCAACTGGAAACTTAGATACAGAATCAGCAAAAGATGTCATTGAAATCTTAAAAAAAGTTGCCAAAGATAAATTAGTTATTGTAGTTACACACAATATTGAACAAGTGGAAGAATATGCTACTAGAATTATTAAAATGCATGATGGAAGAATCATAGAAAACACACAAAGAAAAGAAATAAAAGACGAAAAAAGATTGGTTGAGAGTGAGTATCACAAAATTACGATTTTCAATAAATGGAGATTAGGCATTCGTAATACTTTTAATATTGTAACAAAATTTTTACTATTATTTGCTGTGTTTCTTTTTATAACCGTTGCTCTTTTAGCAGAATATGCAGGTTTTGCACTATCGGAAGACGAAAATAATACAAGCTATGGTAGTGCAGGTTTTTCTGATTTATCGGAAAATAGAATTATCATCAAAAAACAAGATAAAACACCTTTTACACAGGAAGATTATGAAAAAATAAAAGCGCTTTCTAATACCGATTATATAGTAGAAGATGATTTATTTATTGATAATAGCATTTCATTTTATAGAAACGATATTAGTTTTTACGGAAATATGAGAAATATAGAAAATTTGAAAGGAACTGTCGATTTAGGAAGAATGCCACAGGCAGAAAATGAAATAGTAGTAAGGGCCAATAAAGACCAGTATAATATTTCGCATAATACAGAAGAAGTATTAAACAAAACTTATACATTACGAAACGATGGCGAGCAAAATAAAGAGATTAAAGTAATTATTGTTGGAATTCAATATCGAGAAAATGACTATGATTATCAATTTGAATTTTATTTATCTACTCCTATGATGGAAAAATTAAGAAGCATGGTAAATAGAAATTATAGTGATATAACAGTCTTTTTCAATAATAAATATACTTCTTATACGGTTTTACCAAGTGAAAAAGTAGAAAAAGGAAAAGCGATTGTAAGCGATGATTTAAAATATGAATTCTCTGATGGAAGAGTAAGAAATAAGCCAATTGTAGTTACGGTTAGTAACATTTATTACAAGGAAGAATTAAATTTAACGGTAGGAAACACTTACACAAAATCAAATTATACCAGGGTAACTGGCTATGAAAATTATAGCCCTTATCAATTGCCTATTTTTATTAATCAAGAAGAGTATGATGCTATTTTTGATAAACCATCTTATCAATCTAGTGTGTATATTAAAGATGCTAAAGAAATAGACCAAACCATGCAAGAATTAGAAACATTAGGAATGAAACCTAAAAAAGCAATGGACTTCCGTGTTGATTATAATGCAAGCTATAAGCAAGTGATGAAAATTATTAAATTAGTGGTTACCGTAGTTCTTATTGTAGTACTATTCTTCATTTCTTACTTTATTATTCGTATTATCTTAAAATCAAGAAACATTTACTATACTACTTTAAGAATGTTAGGAGCTACCTTTAAAAGTGTCAAACGAATTTTAGATATTGAACTATTTGTTAATTCTACTTTGGCTTATATGGCGGTACTAGGGTTCATTTATCTAATTAATCAGAATATGATATCTTTTGAATATATAGCAAAACTTACAAGTTATTTAACCATAAGAGAATATGTGGTAATGTACCTTGTCTTAACCATTATGTCACAATTAATTGCTAGAAGATTCTCTAAAAAATTATTTAAAAACACAGCCATTAATACCTATAATGAGGAGGTGTAGAGTATGATAACATTAGAAAAAGTCAATAAATATTTCAATAGAAGAAAAAGAAATGAAATTCATATTATCAACAACACCTCATTACAATTTGAAGATACAGGACTTGTGGCACTTTTAGGAGCATCGGGTTCTCGGAAAAACTACTTTGTTAAATGCCATTGGTGGACTAGATAAAGTAAACAAAGGAAAAATTTATATTAATGGAAAAAAAATCACAAACAGAAGAAGTTTTACAGTCGACAAAATTAGAAATTTAAATATCGGTTATATTTTTCAAGACTATAAACTAATTGATCATTTAAGCGTTTATGAAAATGTCGCAATGGCATTAAGAATGATAGGCATTAAAGAGAAAAAAGAAGTAGAAAAAAGAGTCAACTATGTTTTAGAAAGTGTGAATATGTATCGCTATCGTAATAGACCTGCTAGAATGCTATCTGGTGGAGAAAGACAAAGAGTCGCAATTGCCAGAGCTTTAGTAAAAAATCCAAGCATTGTTATTGCCGATGAGCCAACAGGAAATTTAGACAGTAAAAATTCATTAGAAATTATGAATATTATTAAAGCTATTTCCAAAGACAAACTTGTTATTGTGGTAACGCACGAAGTAGAGCTTGCTACTTTTTATGCTTCTCGTATTATTGAAATTGAAGACGGAAAAGTGATAAAAGACTATGTCAATGAAACAAAAGATAATTTAGATTATCGTTTAGACCATAAAATTTATTTAAAAGATTTTGCCTATCAAGACAAAGTAGAAAATGATCATATCAATTTAGATATTTATAGTGATAAGCAAGATAAATTAGACATCAAATTAATTATGAAAAATGGTAATATTTATATAGAAGCAGAGCAAGCAAAAGTAGAAGTAGTAGATGAAAATTCAGCCGTAGAATTAATTGATGACCATTACAAAAAAATAGATAAAAGCATTTACCAAGAATATGAATATAATTTAGATAAAGTCATCGACCAAAAAATGAAACCAAGATACAGTTCTATTTATGGAGTGTTTAAGTCCATTTATCATGGCTTTCAAAAACTTGTCAGTTACTCTATTTTAAAGAAAATATTACTAGCTGGTTTCTTTGCTTCTAGCATGTTTATTGTGTATGCAATTAGTAATATAGCAGGAACTATGCATATAGAAGATACTGATTTTATTACCAAAAATAAAAATTATTTACAAGTAGATTCTGTAAAAACAAGTGTAGAAAACTTTTTGGAATATGAAAAATTAGATAGTATTGATTACATTTTACCAGGAGATAGTAGTGTAAGCTTTAAAATAAAATTTGACGATTATTATCAAACTTCTCGCTTTACCTTAGAACTTTCAGGTTCTCTTACAACTTTGGAAGCCATTACCAAAGAAGAACTTTGCCAAGGAAGAATGCCAGAAAATGAATATGAAATTGTAGCAGATATTATGACAATTAATAATATGATTAATAGCGATTATGGTATGGCAAAATTTATGGGAATCAAAGATGCAACAGAACTCTTAAATAAAAAAGTATCGGTGGATAATATGAAAGACTTTACCATTGTAGGAATGGTAGATAAACAAAGTCCATCTATTTATGCCAATAAATCCATTTTCTTCAACTTATTAAATAATGCAAAAGAAAGTGAAATGCATGGAGTTTATATTTCTAATATAGGAGTTTCAACGGTAGTAGATACAATACAAGAAGAACAAACACAGAAGCAAGTAATGGACTATAACTTATATTTAGATGATATTACCTTAAGCAAAGGAAGAATGCCAGAAAACGATTATGAAGTTATTATCAACAAATCAAACCAATATAGTCATAAATTAAATACTACTTTACCTACAAAAATAAATGGAAAAGAACTAAAAGTAGTAGGTTATTATGATAGTAAAACAAACAAACAAGACTATCTGGTAAACAGCAATACGGTAAAATATAGTGTGATAGAAAGTAAAGAAGGCGGACTTATGATTTATCCAAAAGAAGAAAGTGAAGTCATTCGTAAGTTCCAAGAAGAATATAACTTAAATATTTTTAATCGTTATGAAAGAGATAAACAAATGTATTTGCAAAAACAAAAAGAAAGCATGGTAAGTAGTATTATCTTTGCCAGTGTTATTCTTGGCATTTCCTTAATTGAAATCTACTTAATGATTAGATCTTCCTTCTTATCGAGAATTAAAGAAATAGGGGTATTAAGAGCAATAGGTGTTAAAAAATTAGATATTTATCGTATGTTCTTAGGAGAAATCTTGGCTATTACAACTGTTGCTAGTATGCCGGGAATCATTTTTATGACTTATATTTTAAGTACTATTTCACAAGTTCCTTATGTAGGAAGAATGTATATCATTAATGGTATAACCGTAGGAATTAGTGTTCTACTTGTATACTTGTTTAATAGTTTCGTAGGTTTAATGCCACTATTTAAAGTACTTCGTAAAACACCAGCTAAAATTTTAGCAAGACAAGATGTAGAATAAGTTATAAAATAATAGTTGCTCTTTTTTTTCTTTTATGATACTATTTTATCAATAGAAAAGGAGGAAGTAAAAAATGAAAAAAGATTTAGGAGTAAAACCATATTTGTTTCCTATGCCAGCGCTTATGATTGCAACTTATGGAGATAACGATAAAGTAGATGTTATGATGATGGCTTGGGGTGGAATTTGTGATAGTAACATGGTAGCATTAAATATTCATGAAAATCATAGAACCACAAAAAATATAAAGAAAAGAGGAGCTTTCACGATTAGCGTGGCAGATGTAGACCATTTAGCAGAATCAGACTATTTTGGAATGGTTTCAGGAGACAGAGTAGAAGATAAATTCGAAAAAACTAATATGCATGCTATCAAAAGTGATAAAGTAGATGCACCAATTATAGAAGAATATCCTATTACATTAGAGTGTAAAGTTGCAGGATATGAAGACACAATGCATGGTTTCCGTGTTATTGGAGAAATTGTAAATGTATTAGCTGATGAAAAAGTATTAACAGAAGAGGGAAAAGTAGACCCAACCAAATTAAATGCTTTTGTATTTGACCAATTCCAAAATGGTTATTACAAAATTGGTGAAAAAGTAGGAACAGCATGGCAAAGTGGTAAAAAATTTATGAAATAGAACAGAAGGGACGCCCCTTTTCGTTCCAAAATGGAACGGTGGGGACACCCCTTCTTTTTTGTGTTATAGAAAATATATAAAATTAAGTTAAAATTACAAAGGAAAGAATTGGGATGCGTCCAAATCTTTCCTTGTTCTATTTTTAAAGGAATGTAATACAATAAAATAGAGGTGAAATACATGAATAAAATATGGATTTATATTAAGTCAATTTTACTTCCAGTAATAATAGGAGGAATCGTAGGTTTTATTATTTCTGGTTCGATGGACTATACTTCTTTGCAAAAGCCATTTTTAGCACCACCAGCTATTCTATTTCCGATTGTATGGACGATTCTTTATATTTTAATGGGTGTTTCTTATGGAAGACTAAAAGTAAAAGGACTTACCGATGACAAGATTAACTTTATTTACTATATGCAACTTGCTATTAATGCTTTGTGGTCTATTTTCTTCTTTAGTTTAAAATGGAGACTATTTGCATTTTTCTGGATTCTACTTCTAATTGTATTTGTTATTTGGATGATTATAGAATTCTATAAAAAAGATAAAATAGCAGGTTTATTACAAATTCCATATTTACTATGGATACTATTTGCATCTTACTTAAATTTATCTTTTTATCTTTTAAATAGATAATTCATATTATAGGGACGGAGCAAAAAATATAAAATCCTGTGGATAACTAAAAGGTGAGCTTTCAATTTTCTTTAAATTTGCATTTAATAGAAACTCTAAGGCTCACTTTTTATGTGCCAATTAGTTGTAATAAAAAGTAAGATATGATAGAATGACAAAAAAGGAAGATTGTAGAGGAAAAAATGAAAAATAAAAAACAGATTATAATATTTGTAATAGCCATATTAGTAGTTGTATTACTTAGCATTTTTGGATTAGTACAAATAAAGAAACAAGAAACACAAAACGAAAACATAGAAGAAAACAATATACAACAAGGAAACACAGAAGAAATATCACAAATACAGCAAGAACCAGAAAGTACAGAATTATTTGGAGCCTATTATTCTTCAGCAGAAGAAATAATGAAGAACATGACATTAGAAGAAAAAGTAGGGCAGATGTTTGTAGTAAGGTATCCAAGAACAAATTCAGCCATTACGCAAATTAAAGAGCAAAATCCGGGTGGTTATGTGTTATTTGCAGTCAATTTTGACAATCAAACTCCACAAAGTATCAAACAAGAGTTAGAAAATAATCAAGAAAATAGTAAAATACCTATGTTTTTTGCCGTAGATGAAGAAGGAGGAAAAGTAGTTAGAGTAAGCAGTCATTCTGCTTTTCGTACCTCTAGCTTTCAATCACCACAAGCCTTATACAAGGAAGGCGGTTTAGAGAAAATTGTGCAAGATGCAAAAGAAAAATCACAATTATTAAAAAGCATAGGATTAAATATGAACTTAGCACCAGTAGCCGATGTATCAACTTCTTCTTCTGATTTTATTTATGCAAGGTCTTTTGGAAAAGGAGCAGAAGAAACAGCAACCTATATTGCAAAAGTAATTGAAACTATGAAGGAAGAAAAAATCGTATCTTCCATGAAGCATTTTCCGGGTTATGGAAATAACAAAGATACACATACAGGCATTGCAATTGATCAAAGACCTTATGAAACCTTTATGAGCTCTGACTTTTTGCCATTTGAAGCGGGAATAAAAATAGGCGCTCCTACCATTATGGTAAGCCATAATGTAGTAGAAAGTATAGATAAGAACTATCCTGCTTCGTTATCTAAAGAGGTGCACCAAATTTTAAGAGAAGACTTGAATTTTTCTGGAATTATGATAACAGACGATTTAGCAATGGATGCCGTAAAACAATATGCCGAAAATAAAAAGGCTGCTGTGCAGGCAATAAAAGCCGGAAACGATATACTTATTTCTTCTAATTTTGAAGAAGAAAAACAGCAAGTATTAGATGCAATAGCAACAGGAGAAATTTCCGAAGAAACCATCAATACAGCGGTAAGAAGAATTTTAGCTTGTAAATTAGCCTATGGAATTATTGAAAAAAGATAGTATTTTTCTATTTTATATGATAAAATGATATTGTTTCATAATATACAGGAAGGATATTGGAAAGGAGAATATAGCTTATGCAGGGTCAACAACTTGTTTTTGCAATTTTTGCAACTCTTTTTACAATTGCATCTGTTATTAAAATTATTTGCAATGTAAGATTCAAAAACAAAGAAAGGTCTATTTCTAAAAATTGCAGTATAAATGCAAGTTTTCAGGATAGAGAAATACCTCTTTCACAAGCCTTAAAAAATTTTAAGAAAAACAGAATCACTTACTAAAAAATCCTTCCAAAAAAATCCCATAGTTAATTTACTATGGGATTTTTTTAAATATGTTGACATAATTTGAAACATATAATATAATATGCACGTAGTAAAAGTATTATAACTATATCGAAAGGGCAAGAATGAAAGAATATATTCAAATTGGTAATTTGAATCCTAAACTATTAAATAAACTAAATATACACATTATAACAAATGAAGTTGTCTTTACATTAGAAAGAATAGAGCACGTGAAAGAGAAAAGATATCAATTTTATAAAGAAGTAAAGGAAATATTACCAACAGCGATATATAATCCTGACTATATTTATCAAGACTGGAACAATAGAGATGATACATTAGTCTTTATAAAAAATATAGATAAAAATGAAAAAATAAATATTGTTATTAAAATAGCAGTAAAATATGATAAAAAACATCCTAAAAATTCCATTATGACAATTATAAAAATAGGAGAGAAAACTTTTAGAAAAATATATAAAAATAAAAATCAGTATTTATTATTTAAAAAACTAGACAAAAATGAATAAAAATTGTATAATAGAAGTACAATAGAAAGAACTATTTGAGGTGGTAAAGTGTGTCAACCACGCACCCATTGGGTCAAAAGAGATGTAGGGAATGATACTCCTACCAAATAGTAAAAGCATAAAAGGATTATGTATAAACATAGTCCTTTTCTTTTTTGAAAGACATATTTTTTCCTTTTCTTTCATTGACACTGCAAACAAAAAGTAGTAAAATAGTAGAGTTGCTAAAAGAAAAGGAGAGAAGAAAATTGGAAAAAGAAGAAAATATATTAGGAACAGAAAAAATAGGAAAATTGATTAGAAAATTTTCTATTCCATGCATTATATCATTAGTAGTAAACTCATTATATAACATGGTAGATCAAATATTTATTGGTTGGGGAGTAGGCTATTTAGGAAATGGAGCAACCAATGTTGTATTTCCACTTACCATGATTGCACTAGCTTTTTCGCTTATGCTAGGAGATGGTGCTTCTAGTTATTTTAGCTTAAAATTAGGAGAAAAGAAAAAAGAAGAAGCAACTAAAGGTGTAGCAAATGGAATACTACTATCTTTAATTGTATCTGTATTTTATTGCCTTATTACATTACTATTTTTACCACAACTTTTAACGATTTTTGGTTGTACCGATGCTTTAAGAGATTATGCTATGGGGTATGGTAAAATTATTGCCGTAGGCTTACCTTTCATGATGATAGGAACCACTTTAAACTCCATCATTCGTGCCGATGGTAGTCCAAAATATGCTATGACATCTATGGTATTAGGTGCTATTTTAAATATTATATTAGACCCTATTTTTATTTTTGTATTTCATATGGGAGTAGAAGGTGCTGCTATTGCAACCATTCTTAGTCAATTTGTTACTTTTATACTAAATATTGGTTATATTAAAAAATTCAAATCGATTAACTTAAACAAAGAAGCATTTTCATTAAAATTAAGTGTAGCTAGAAAAGTAGTTGCCTTAGGAATTAGTAGTTTTATTACGCAAATGAGTTTTGTATTTGTTGTAGCAGCAGAAAATAATTTACTTGGCAAATATGGAACACAATCTAAATTTGGCTCTGAAATACCAATTACGGTTTTAGGAATTGTAATGAAAATAAGCCAAATTTTAAATAGTATTATAGTAGGAATTGCAGCAGGTTCTCAACCAATTTTTGGTTATAACTATGGAGCAAGAAAGTTTGATAGAGTAAAGCAAACTTTAAAAACCATTTTAGGTATCAGTGTTATGATTAGTATAGTTGCCTTTATTCTATTCCAAACAATTCCAGATAAGCTAATCTCTATTTTTGGTAGTGGAGACGAATTATATATGGAATTTGCTTGTATTACTTTTCGTACTTATTTACTACTATGTATCTTCAATGGTATTCAAATACCATCAGGAATTTTCTTCCAAGCCATTGGAAAGAGTAGTAGAAGTGCTATTTTATCATTATCAAGACAAATCATTTTCTTAATTCCTGCTATGATTATTTTAAGTAACATCTTTGGATTAATGGGTGTATTATATGCAGGACCAGTAGCAGATGGCATTGCCTTTTTACTTGCCGCTATTTTCCTTATCATAGAAATGAAACATCTAAAGCAAACTAGTAAAAAGAAAGAAGTAGTAGAAAACAAACAAAATGCAGTAGAAGCAAAAGAAGGAATTATTATTACCATTGCAAGAGAATATGGTTCAGGTGGAAGATATATTGGAAAATTAGTAGCAAATCAGTTAGGTATTCCTTTATATGATAAAGAATTTATTGCAGAAATAGCTAGTAAAACAGGACTTTCAGAAGAATACATTGAAAATCAAGAACAAAAAAGAGAAACTTTGGCAGGACTAAATAATGGCTATTATGTAGGCTTAGATAATAAAGATGAATTATTCTTAAAAGAAGCAGAACTAATAAAAGAAATTGCACAAAAAGGTTCATGTGTTATTGTTGGAAGATGTGCAGACTTCATTTTAAAAGAAAATAAAAATGTGGTAAAAGTATTTATTTATAGTGATATGGAGCATAAAATAAAAAGAGCAGTAGAGTATTATCATTTAGATAAAAATAAAGCAGAAAAAGAAATCAAACGAATCAATAAATTAAGAGCAAACCATTATAAATATTATACAGAGCAAGAATGGAATAATTATGAAAATTACGATATTTGCCTAAATAGTGATGCTTTAGGAGTAGAAAAAACAGCAGAAATGATTTGTAATATAGTAAAGGAAAAAAGTGTTTATTAAACACTTTTTTTGTGTTATGATAAAACAAAGAAAAGAGGAAAAAAATGTATTATATTTATTTAATAAGATGTCAAGACAATTCCATTTATACAGGGATTACCAATAATTTAGAACGACGTTTGCAAGAGCATTTAAGGAAAGATGAAAAATGTGCAAAATATACCAAAAGCCATCCAGTTTTAAAATTAGAAACAGCATGGCAAACAGAAAATAAGCAATTAGCTGCGAAACTAGAATATGCCATAAAAACATTAAAAAAACAGCAAAAAGAAGATTTAATTACAGGAAAAATAGAATTAAAAGATGTGTTTAACGAAAGATTGGAAACTGATAAATACAAAAAAATAAAATAAACATAAATTCTTAGTAGAATCAATTGACAATTTTAGGAAATTAGCATATAGTAATAAAGCAAGTTTTAAAGAAGAAAGGATAATCACATGTTAAAATTAAAAAATATAGTGAAAACCTATGTTAGTGGAACAGAAAAAGTAGAAGCCTTAAAAGGTGTTAGCATTTCATTTCGAGAATCAGAATTTGTCTCTATTTTAGGGCAAAGTGGTTGTGGAAAAACTACCCTTCTTAATATTATAGGAGGCTTAGACCGCTATACTTCAGGAGATTTAATTATCAATGGAAAATCAACGAAAGATTTTAAAGATAGAGATTGGGATGCTTATCGAAATTATAAAGTTGGCTTTGTATTCCAAAGCTACAATTTAATTTCACACCAAAGCGTACTTGCTAACGTAGAACTAGCTCTTACCATTTCTGGCGTATCGAAAAAAGAAAGAAGAAAAAGAGCTATCAAGGCATTAGAAGAAGTAGGGCTAAAAGATCAAATTCATAAAAAACCAAATCAATTATCTGGTGGACAAATGCAAAGAGTAGCCATTGCAAGAGCCTTAGTTAATAACCCAGACATCATTTTAGCTGACGAACCAACCGGTGCCTTAGATACTAAAACTAGTGTGCAAGTTATGGAAATTCTAAAAGAAATTTCAAAAGATAAGCTTATTATCATGGTAACCCATAATCCAGAACTTGCCGAAAAATATTCTAGTAGAATTATAAAAATCTTAGATGGAAAAATTACAGACGACTCTAACCCAATAGAAGAGGATGAAGAGCAAAAACAAGAAGAAGGAAAATACAAAAGAACTTCTATGAAATTCTTTACTGCTTTTAGATTAAGCTTAAACAACTTAATGACCAAAAAGGGAAGAACGATATTAACTTCTTTTGCAGGAAGTATTGGTATTATTGGAATTGCTTTAATTTTAGCTATTTCTACTGGTGTGCAAGATTATATTAACAGAGTAGAAGAAGACACTTTATCTTCTTATCCATTAACCATACAAGAAACCACAATTGATATGAATAGTATGATAGAGGCAATGATGGGAGAAACGCAAGAAGAAAAACAAATAGAAGAGGGAAAAGTATATTCTTCTGATGTTATGGATGAAGTTTTAACTACCTTATCGAACAAAGTGCAAACTAATAATTTAAAAGAATTAAAACAATATATAGAAGAAACAGAAAATAGCATTAAGAGCAATAGCAATAGTATTCAATATAGTTATAATTTAAATATTAATTTATATAAGCCAGACACTACAAATGGAATTGTAAGAGTAAACCCAAGTACCGTGATGGATGCTATGGGAATGGGAGACTATATGCAGGCACAACAAAATTCTAGTTTTATGTCTATGAGCGTAAGTTCAAGCGACGTATGGACAGAAATGCTAGACAACCAAGAATTATTAAAATCACAATATGATTTGTTAGCAGGAAGTTGGCCAACTTCTTACAATGAAGTAGTGTTAATTGTAGGAGAAAACAACGAAATTAGTGATTACACTTTATATAGTTTAGGCTTAAAAGATCAAAAAGAAATTGAAGACAAAGTAAAAGCAATCGAAAAAGGAGAAACTGTAGAAAAAACAGAAGAAACTGTTTATACTTATGAAGAATTACTAAATTTATCTTATAAACTAATTCTAAATGCAGACTATTATCAAAAAGAAAATGGGGTATGGATGGATAAATCTGAAGACGAAGAATACATGAAAGAAAAAATTGCTTCAGCAGAAGAGATTAAAGTAGTAGGAATTATCAAACAAAATGAACAATCCGTAGCCCAAGCAATGTCAGGTGGAATTGGCTATACCAAAGACTTAAAAGAATATGTCATTCAAAAATCAAATGAAGCAGAAGCAGTAAAAGAGCAAAAAGAAAATGTAGAAACCAATATCTTTTCTGGCTTAGACTTTCCAAAAGAAGGTGAAAATGCAACATTTAACTATGACGATTTATCCACTGAGCAAAAAATGCAACTAAGCAGATTAAATAGTCAACAAATTGCGGATTTAATGCAAGCTTATACAGAAAATAGAAATGCAAGCTATGAGAAAAATTTGCAAAAATTAGGTGCCATTGACCTTGCTAGCCCAACTGCTATTAGCATTTACCCAAAAGACTTTGAAGCAAAGAATAATATTACCAATGCCATAGAAGAATATAATCAAAAACAAAAAGACGAAAGAAAAGACGAGAACACCATTAGTTATACAGATATGGTAGGAACGATGATGAAGTCAGTAAGCCAAATTATCGATACTATTAGTTATGTATTAATTGCTTTTGTTGCAATTTCCTTAATTGTATCTTCTATTATGATAGGAATTATAACTTATATATCTGTATTAGAAAGAACCAAAGAAATTGGAATTTTAAGAGCAATAGGAGCTTCCAAAAAAGATATATCCAGAGTATTCAATGCTGAAACTCTAATCGTAGGACTAATATCTGGATTGATTGGAATTGGAGTAACGATTCTTCTAACCCTTCCAATCAATGGTGCTATTTATGCTTTAACCGGAGTCAAAGTAGTAACCAAAGTTCCAACCGTAGCAGGCATCATTTTAGTTATAATTAGCGTACTATTAACCATGATAGCTGGCTTAATACCAGCCAAAATGGCAAGCAAAAAAGACCCAGTTGTAGCTCTACGAACCGAATAGTTATGCACACCTGCCAAATATCATAAACAAAAAGGAGACAAGTGCTAGTTATCACTTGTCTCTTTTTTGCTGTTTTGGTTCATCCTAAACAGGAATCACCTGAATTTTTTTAACTTTGAGAATGTTAGCCATTTCTTTGACATTTTTTCCTCCTTCTCCAATAACCATGCCAGCAATCTGCTTTGGTACCTGTAAGGTAATATATCCATCTTTTACAATCTTGTTTCTGTCAAAGATAACTACCCAGTCGCTATAAGAAATACATCTCCAGAACCGAAAGACAACAAAAGAATCATAGTTCATTTTAATCTCATAGCAAGAATTATATGGTAGATTGGTTGCATAACAAACCTTACAAATTCCGCCTGCAAGTTGCTCTTTGACATACTGGTAACGTTCTACTTCATTCACAATAATACAATATTGATCAATTACATCTAGAACGAAATGTTTTGTTTTTTCTGCCGCCTGCAAGGTTTCTAATGTAACAACTTTTCCAGTATAATTCTTTTCACAGTACCGATAGGAGCAGTCCGGCATTTTAGCATAAAGAGGAAGTGTTACAGTTTCCTCTTCATATACTTCCGGATTCCAGTATTCACATACTTCACCGATATCTGTTTTGTTAATTTTACGGTAAGGAATGTGATGGGCCTTTAATAGGCATTCATACCGTGGATGGACATAGGGTAAGGTGAAACCATGTTCAGACCCTGAAAGAACATAGGGTAAGACAAAACCATGTTCAGAGGAATGACAGGTGTATTGGTGATTGGAAAAAATCCAGCAGTTATTGGGTACATTTTTTGTAGACACTGTGTTCATATTGTATAATCCTCCTTAAAGTTAAAAAAATTTTTCAATGTGCAACTATCAATATTATACCATATTATGTTAAATATTGCAAATACTTCTTTTTGTTGTATTACAATTGATGTGAAACAAAGTTATAAAAATTGAATAAGTGATTCAAATCATATATAATTGAGTTGCG
>CANQTK010000016.1 GCA_947626735.1 uncultured Clostridia bacterium | reverse complement strand
AATCATGTCTACTACATCGAGTTGATTATTTTTAATATTTTTATTTGATTTTATGTTAAACTTTTTTCTTATTTTTCCTTGTTTTTTTGTTTTCGTATTTTTTCAAAAAGCCTATTATTAAAGGTTTTCGGTGATTATTTCAAACATAGCAACGCTATAACTTCGATGTGACTCGTAAATGGAAACATATCTACTGGCTGTATTTCATTTATTTCATATTTTTCTTCTAATAATTTCATATCTCTTACCATAGTTGCTGGGTTACAACTAATGTAAACTACTTTTTTAGGTTCTACTGCTAAAATATTGTTAATTGTGGTATTATCTAACCCTTTTCGTGGTGGATCTACCATAACAACATCTGGATAAACTTGTTTCTTTTCTATTAAATTGGTTAGTACCTTTTCAACATCTCCTGTCATAAATTCAATATTTTCTATTTTGTTAATTCTTGCATTTTCTTTGGCATCCTCTATTGCTTGTTCCACAATTTCTATTCCATATACTTTTTTTACATAAGAAGATGCAAAAATTCCGATGGTGCCTATACCACAATATAAGTCGAATAAAATATCTTCTTTGCTTAAATTTGCCATTTCAATTGCTATATTGTATAGAACTTCGGCTTGCACAGGGTTTACTTGGTAAAAAGACATAGGAGAAATTTTAAAAGTATAGTCGCCTAAAATATCATAAATATAGCCATCTCCGTGAAGCACTATGTTTTCTTCTCCTAAAATAACATTGGTATTTTTGGTGTTGATATTTTTTACAACCGTCTTTACATTATAACGCTTTACTAGCATTTCTACTAATTCTTGCTCATATGGAATTTTGTTTCCATTGACAACTAAAATACACATAATTTCATGCGTGCGAATTCCTACTTTTATTACAATATGACGAAGTAAGCCTTCTCTTGTTTCTTCGTTATAAACAGAAATATCTTTTTCTATGATAAATTTTTGAATCGCAAATGCTATTTCTTGTGAAATAGTATTTTGAAGGAAACAATCTTGCATAGGAATAATTTCATGAGTTCTTTTTGCAAATACGCCAACTACTTTTTCATTTTGTTTATTTAGTCCTACTGGAAATTGTGCTTTGTTACGATAATGGTAAGGGTTTCCCATTCCACTGGTTGGCTTTACCTTTACATTTTGATTGAAAGTTTTGCTTACTAAATTTTGCACCATATTTTGCTTAATATTTAGTGTTTCTTCATAATCGATATGGCGAAGGCTACATCCTCCACATCTTTGATAAGTAGCACAGTCACTTTCTATGCGGTAAGGAGATGGTTCTATAATTTCTAACAGTTTTCCATAAGCATAAGAAGAAAGCACTTTTACAATTAGAATTTTTACTTTTTCTCCTTTCATAGCATTTAGAATAAAAATTGTAAAATTTTCTATTTTTGCAATGCCTTCTCCTTCCATTCCATAATCAATAATATCTACTATATATTCTTGGTTTTTCTTAATTTCCATTTATTTTATCCTTTCAAAATAATAAAGACAAGGTATTTACCTTGCCTTTATTATATACAACCTACTTTGTTTTTTCAATATCTTTGCTCCTTTTTTCTATTGCTACTCTATAATATCCTACCATTACCAAAATAAGGAATGAAATACAGAAAATAGAAGTTATTATAGACTTGTTTTCCATATTGCTAGATGTTCCTATTAAAAGACTTGTCATTGCAATACCTCCACAAGTTGGCCATAATACATCTAAGATATTGTTTTTTACATTTTCTTTGTGGATAGCCTTCCAAAGTGCTTCAAGTACCATCATAAAAATAGTCCAATACACAAATATTGTAATGATAATAGTTGAAAATTCGATTTGAATTTTTTGGTTTAGCCATACTTCTAAAAGTATTGCCAATACCAATCCAATTATTGTGCAACATAATTTCTTCCGGTTTACCATATTTTTCCCTCCTACAAATTATTGTTTTGAGTATCAAAGAATAAATGTTACTTTAATTATTATACTATCTAAATTGATTTATGTCAATTTTTCTTTTTCAATAAGTTTCTCCATGAAATAAAATAAATAATTAACACTTCTATTATGATTATTAGTATTTGCATAACAATAAATACCCATAATGGCATCGAAATTGTTTTTATTTCAGCTATTCCAGTTTTACTGACATTTTCTCCTACTGGCACTATGTTTTCTATTGTTTTTTGTGCTTCTTTTGTTACTTTAATGGTATACGTTTTTGCTTCATGGTTTTCTGCTGCAAGTTGAAGAGTAATACTATTTTCTCCTTCTTTTAATTCTTCTAAACCAGTTACAATAATGGAATTTGTATAATCTCCCGCTTCTTTTTCTAATTCTAGTTTTTGAATTTCTGCTCCTACATGGCAAGTATATTCATAAATATCTTTTTGAAATTCTGGTGATAAACTGATATCTACTTTTTCGTCATTTTCTTTTACTCCTGTTAAAACTACTTTGTTAATGTAAAAATCATCTTGTTTTTCTTCTTTTGGCTCTTCTGTTTTAGGAGTTGTTGTTTTATTCGTATTCGTGTTGGTTTTTTTTGGTGTTGTAGTTGTTTGTGATGGTGTTGGTGTTGTTGGTGTAGGGTTAGTTGGTGTACTTGGTTCTGGTTCTTTTTCTTTTATCGTAATACTTCTAGTTTCTGCTTTTGTTACTTCTTCTGGTTCTGCTGCTGTTGTACTAGCATCTACTGGTGTTACTGTTATGGTTCCTGTACCTACTCCTTTTGCCGTTCCTGTTATTGTTAAACTTCCATCGACCCACTGGCTACCAGTTATGTTGAGACTAACATTAGAATTACTTGTTATATTGACTCTTCCATTAATTCCCGATATTGTAACTGTAAAAGTATCTCCTATATAACCAGAAGACTTATTAATACTCATTCCCATACTTGCTGCATATACTTTCATGCAGCCTATTAAAACAAGACTAATGATACAAGTTATTATTATTTTAAATTGTTTTTTCTTCATTCTTTTCTCCTTATCTTATTGGTAACTTTTTTATATCCATAATGTCATTTTTTATTAACGTATAATCTAAAGATGAAATTTTGTTATCTCCATTGACATCTGCCACCAATTTCATATTTGAATCTGTAATTTCTTTTACTTCCATAATATGATTTTTAATTAACGTATAGTCTAAAGATGATATTTTACCGTCCCCATTGATATCACCATATACGAAACAAACATATTCTTTTAAGATAAAACCATATTTCTTTTCTTTAATCGTTACTTTTGTGTTGGTTCCAACATATTCCTGATTTTGATTTGGCATTTCTATTACTACTTCCAAGTTATTGCTTACTACTACATGTGATAAAAATTCTTTTAACGTTACTTTTGGCCCAATACCACTAATATGATTATTTTCTAACTTATAGTTTTCTATTTTCATTTTTGTATTTTCATCTAATTTAACGGCTGTTACTTCTATTTCATCGGATAAATTTTGCTCTTTCCAAGTTATTTTTATTGTTACAGTTCCTTCTTTTTTTGCTGTTATCTTTCCTTCTTGTGATACCACAATAATTTCTTCGTTATTACTTTCCCATGTAATCGTCTTATTTTCAATCCAACTTGGTGAAATGGTAACATCTAATATTTTAGAATCTCCTACCAAAATATAATCCTTTTCTTTGGTAAATTTTACTCTTTCATCTTCTATATTAACGTTAACCACTTTTTTAACATTGGGATTATCTACAGAAGTTGCCGTTATGTTTGCTTTTCCTACGCTAACTGCAGTTATTTTTCCTTCTTGGTCTACAGTTGCTACTTTTTCATTATTACTCGTCCATTTTATTGCTTTATTTTTTACTGTATTTGGTCCAACAGTTGCTGTTACTTTAGCCGTTTCTTTTGGCAATAAATTTACTTTCTCTTTATCTAATGTTATACTTTCTACAACTTGTCCTTTTGGTCTTAATTGTAAATAATCAATAATAGCCTCTCCATCTGCCTTTGCTAATTTTTTTAAATCTTCTTCTGAATCTAAAAATTGTACATCATGGTCATTATTCATATAGCAGTGTTCAATTAAGACAGTAGGAATGCCAGATCCATCACGAAAATCGTCTCCTAAATCGTCTAAGGTGTCTCCACGCATAGCATGGCGGATATCGGCATAATAGTCTGCTTGACTTCCATCATAATATTGATATTTAGGCTCATGGTCTTGACATAATTGATCATTGATAACACCATTATTGTGAATTCCTAATTTATTTAAGTTATTTAATATCTTATTTCCTAAAATCGTCATTCCTTCTTTATATTTTGGAAGTTCTGTTCTGCTAGTTACATATACATAGGCTCCTTCTACGTTTTTGTCAGTTGTATCATTAATGTGAAGACTAACATATAAATCAGCATGATGATTTCTTGCTATCATAGCTCTTGCTGCTAAATCTCCTGCATCATTATTAGGGAAGTTTACGCCATCATGTGTAAGTAGAACTGTTACTCCATAGTATTGATTCAATTGTTCTTTTAAATAATTGGCAATTTTTAGAGTAATATCCTTCTCTACTAACCCTTTTTCTCCATTAGCACAGCCTACCCACGTTCCACCATGACCGTGGATTTAGCACAATAACTGTTCCATTCACTCCTGCTGCTTGTGACTGATTATTGAATAGCAAAATGATCATTATTAGTGCGAATACAATTAATAGGATGATTTTATTTTTGTTGATTTGTTTCATATCTTTCCTTCTTTAATTTTTCTTCTATTATATTTCTTGTTACTTATTTTAGCAAGTATTGATCCTAAAAAAATTTTTTATAAAAATATGCTTTTGTCTTGACAATCCATCTCTTAATGTGCTATGATTATATTTGTTGAAGGAAATGCGGATGTGGCGAAACTGGCAGACGCGCTAGACTTAGGATCTAGTCCGAAAGGGTGGGGGTTCAAGTCCTCTCATCCGCACCAACGACATATCTGTTCGAACTAATGGAACAGACTAATACCATTCTGAAAAAGGATGGTATTTTTTTATTTTATTTTCATTATATTTATTTAATATAATAAAACATTGGAACAGGGCTAGTTTTAAGGTTTATATTTTGACATTTTTATGTAAATATAGTATAATATAAGTGTAACCATTTTAATGATCTTCCATGTTTGCATCTGCATCATGATTGATCGACAACAAATAATTTTAAGGAGGTAAAAAAAATGGCTAACAACATCATCACAATGGATTCTCTGAAGGAAGGAGCTGTTCGGGTTTTTACTGGCATGATTGCCGTTTTCCCTCAGTTCTCACAGGAGGAAGCTCTCAATATCTCGGAACTGGCACCGAAGTTCAATGGTTGCTATGCAATGAATAACTCAACGGTCTGCTTTGTATCCGATAATGAGGTCTTCGTCACTCCGTGCACTCGTCTCGTACTTCGTTCTCTTCAATCCGCTGGCTTCCGTCAGGAGTATTTCTACGTTCCGTTTAGCAATTGGGATTATCCCAAGTTTGAACAGTGCAAATGGAACTCTCTCCTCGAAAAGGCCCGTCAGTCTAAGGTAGAGGAGTTCGTTGAGGATTGTGCATCTTACTGTGATGAACATCACATTGGTACTATCAGCGACGAAACACTTCGGAATTGTTTTGAGATGCCTTCTACTGGTGTCAAGGTAAAGCACCTCTACTTCGAGGATTGCTATTATCCTATCATCAATTCCACCTGCTTTGACAGCACCGTTATTAACTGCATTGGGCACTTCTGCACCAATAATGGAAAAGTGGTATTTGTGTATCGCAACGGAAAAACGTATGTGACAAAGGGGTATGGTATTCTGAACGAGTTGCGTGCTGCTGGATACACCGAATTTGGTCTGTTTGTTCCGTTTTCTAACGGTGAGCAGATTCTGGATCCTGTTCTGAAAGCACGTTGGGAGTCCATCACCAAGTAAGCCATTACATTGACAAGCATTGCATGTCTTGGAACAAAGGGGTCAGCTTTGGCTGGCTCCTTTGTTTTTTATTATACAGATAAATATAAATATCACCCTAAAAAGGATGATATTTTTTTATTACGAAAACCCTATTATTTCATTACTTCACTCATTACTTTTGCTAAGTATTTCATGCTATTTAAACATTGCTCCATTGTATTTCCTGTAGCACCTACTTCAATAATACAAGCCGCTTTTGTTAATTGCTGATTATAACGGCTATTTCTTAAAATAATAGGTTTAAATAAACCAGGATATAATTCATTTGCTTTCTCTTGCATTTTCACAGCAAATTTTAAATTTTGATTCCAATTTGGATGCTCTAATCCTCCCCCATCTGTTCCAATCACAAACATCATTTGTGCTGCTTGCTCTTCTCCTATTTGTACAGTGGGTGCATAAGAATAATCTCCTATAGCATCACGATGTAAGTCTATCACTACATCTGTATTGGTATGTTCTTTTAATAAATTTTCAACTGTTGTTAAAGACCTTCCATAAGACCCACTATAAGCTGGATAGTCATGGTATGTATGATCATGTACAACATGATATCCATAACTAGTTAATTGATTTTCCAGCTCCGTTCCTACTCTTACAACATTATAATTGTAATCGGTTGTTCGATAAGTGCCTGTCTGTTGATACATAAAATTTTCCGTTGGTGTATAACTTTCACAGGTGTGTGTATGGAAAATTAAAATATTTTCATTATTTACTGTAATATTAGGAGTTAACATTTCTTCTGTTAAAGGATATTCTGTTTCATTTTTTACTTGCACACTTCCATAAGAATTGGTAAATTTGGTAGGTACGTTATTTTCTAATACTTGTGTTGTCAATCCTGTTTGTGCATGTTCTACTGTCAATTGGTCTTGTTGCACTGGTTCTTCTTGTTGTTCTTGTAAATTTTCTACTTGTTCCTCCTTTTTTTCTTTTGGCTTTAAATAATTCATAGCATCTAATTGCATTTGCACTGCTAATTTTAATGGATTCATGTTTTCTACTTTTTTTTCTAAAGTTCCATTGTATGATTCGTTTACCTGTTTCATGGCAGGAATCGTATCTTCTAAACAAGCAATTAATTTGTTTTCTTCTATTATTTTAGGTAATTCTATCTCTTCTTTTTTAGAAGAGGTAAACATTTTTTGAAGGAAAAATAAGAAAACAAGGAATAATCCTATTTTTATTCCATGTTTTAGTAAATCTTTTCCTTTTATTACTGTAACATTAACCATTGTTTTCCCCTTTGTACAAACCTCTTATCCATTAATATATGCTGTAAAATATAAATTATGCTAAAAAAAGAGCCTAAAAATTGAAGTGAACCATATAGAGTTCACTTCAATTTTTGCTCTTTCTATGTTTTTATTTTTCTTATTTTTTGCTAAAGGGGTGTCCCTAGCGTTCCAAAATGGAACGAAAAGGGGCGTCCCTACTGTTTCATTTTTTTGATTGCTTCTTCTAAGGTTAATGTTTCTTGTTCACCTGTTGTCATATTTTTTAAGGTTACTGTATTATTTTGCAATTCTTCTTCTCCTATCACAATAACATATGAAATCGCAAGTTTATCGGCATATTTAAATTTGGCTTTTATTTTTTTATCTTCTAAATAAACTTCTGTTGGAATTTGTTGCTCTCTAAGGGCAGTTGCTACTTCTACTGCTCTTGTTTTATCCTCTACCATAGAAACAACTAATACTTTTGCAATAGATTTTTCTGTTTCTTGCATTGCTTGTAATTCATTTAATTTATAGAATAATCTAGTAAGTCCAATAGAAACACCTACTCCTGGTAGCTTTCTGTCAGTATAATATTCTGCTAAGTTATCATAACGTCCACCAGAACATACACTTCCAATTTCACGATAGTTATTTAAGAAAGTTTCATATACGGTTCCTGTATAATAGTCTAAACCTCTTGCAATGGTTAAATCTACTTTAAAGTTGCTATCTGGAATACCAAAAATGCGAACATATTTTACAACTTCTTTTAATTCTTCTAAGCCTTGTTGAAAGATTTCACTTGTAAAATTTAAACTCTCTAACGCTTGCAACTTTTCATCTGTAGTTCCATTAATTTCAATAAATTGCATTATTTTGTTGATTTTTTCTTCTTCTATCGCTAAGTCTTTCAAGCAAGTAATGACATTTTCTTTTCCTATTTTCTCTAATTTATCAATGATACGCATAATATCAACGGCTTTATCTTCTACTTGTATTTCTTCAAATAAACCGGTTAATAATTTACGATTGTTAATGCAAATAGTGAAATCTTCGAAACCTAATTCTTTTATGGTATGATAAATGACACTTGGCATCTCTGCATCATAGATAATATTTAGTTCATTATCTCCAATAATATCGATATCGCATTGATAAAATTCACGGAATCTTCCTTTTTGTGGTCTTTCTCCACGATACACTTTTCCAATTTGATATCTGCGGAAAGGGAAACTAAGTTCGTTGTAATACTGTGCCACATATTTCGCAAGTGGCACGGTTAAATCAAAACGTAACGCTAAATCATTATCTCCCTTTTGAAAACGATAAATTTGCTTTTCGGTTTCTCCTCCTGCTTTGGCTAACAATACATCTGCCATTTCAATGACGGGAGTATCAATTGGTAAAAATCCAAATCTTTCATAGCTTTTTTGAATTTTTTCTTTCATTTGATTAAATAAAATTTGTTCTTTCGGTAATAATTCCATAAAACCTGGTAAAGTTCTTGGTTCTACTTTGTTCATGTTTTTCATCTCCTTTTATCACTTTGGTTATCTTATCAATGTCCCTTTAGGAAACGTCCCCAAAGAGACATTTTAATCTAATCTTGGTCTTAAAGCTAAGTAGATTGGTTCTTCTTCTTTTATTCTTGTTGATTTTCCATGACCGAGGATAAACTATGGTGTCATCTGGTAAAGTTGCAAGTTTATTGGTGATAGAGGCAATGATGTCTGGAAAATTGCTAGTTGGTAAATCGGTTCTACCCCATGTTCCTTTAAATAAAGTATCTCCTGAAAATAGTAAGGCTTGTTCTTTGCAATATAAACAGCTTCCACCTTTGGTATGTCCTGGAGTATGAATGACGCTAAATTCTAATTTACCTAAATGAATGGTATCTCCTTCATCTACTCTGGAATCTGCTTCTAGTTCAATATCTCCCATTCCAATATAGTAGGTCATACTAATGGATGGATTGTATAAACCTTCGGCATCATCACGATGAATTAATACTTTTCCACCTTTTTGGCTTTTTAGTTCTAAAATTCCTCCAAAGTGGTCTCCATGGCAATGGGTTAAATAAATATATTTTAACTGGTCAATTCCTAAAGTGTTTAACATATCAATTATCTTTTCTGGCTCTCCTCCTGGGTCTATTACCATAGTTTCTTTACTTTCTTCGTCTTCTACAATATAGCAATTGGTTGGTTCTCCTAAGGCTGTATTTACTTTTAATCTTTTTAAAATCATTTTTTTACCCTTCTTTTATCAATTTCTGTTTCACTTATATAATTTTAAGTCCGCACAGGCTAAAAGTTTTTATTTAAACGAAGGCGTCGTCCTGAGTATCAATAAAAATTTTTGGCCGTTGCAGGACATTTCTATCTTTAAAGGTGAAACAGAATCTTTTGTTATTTTTTACGTTTTACTTCATAGACACTATCTACTTTTCGTATGGCTTTTAAGACTTCATTTAATTGTTCTAGGTTTTCTACTTCTACTGTTACTTCGGTTATGGCAATTCTTTCTTTGTTTGCTCTAGAAGATACCGCAATTAATTTGGTTTTTACAGCTGCAATTTGTGTGATGATATCGGCTAAAAGTCCGCTTCTGTCGTTGGCAAATATTTCAATATCGACATTATATGCCGCTTCTTTTTCTGTGTACCAATATACATCTATCATACGATTTTCTTCATCTAAGAATAAGTCTTTTAAATTGCTACAGTCAGCTCTATGAATCGATACTCCTCTTCCTCTTGTAATATATCCTACAATTTTATCTCCTGGTACAGGATTACAGCATTTGGAAAGCTTGACTAAACAGTTATCAATTCCTTCTACCACAACACCTGATTTTGATGGCTTTCTATTTAACTTTTCTTTGTTTAATTCTTCTAATTTCTGTTCTACATTTTCTTCTTTATGTGTTTTACGATATTCTTCTAAAATTCTAGCAATGACTTTTCCAGAAGAGATAGCACCAAAGCCAACACTCGCATACATATCTTCTATGGAATTAAATTTATAGCGATTGAATGCTCCTTGTATGAATTCTGGTTTAAATAATTCGCTATGCTCCATTCCAATACGTTTGATTTCTTTTTCAATTAGGTCTTTTCCTTTTTCTATATTTTCTTCTCTTAAATTCTTTTTGAACCATGCGTTGATTTTATTTTTTGCAGTGGAGCTTTGTATGAATTTCAGCCAATCTCTACTAGGTCCTTTGGCATTGTCGGAAGTAATAATTTCAACAATATCTCCATTATGAAGTTTGGTGATAATTGGCATCATTTTGCTATTGATTTTACAGCCTGTCATGTGATGTCCAATTTCTGCGTGAATGCTATAAGCATAATCAATTGGGGTACTTCCTCTTGGTAATACTTTAATATCTCCTTTTGGAGTAAATACATATACTTCATCTTCAAATAATTCGGTTTTTAACGTGTTTAAAAATTCTTGTGGGTCTTGCATATCCTTTTGCCACTCTAAGGTTTCTCTAAGCCATGCTAGCTTGTCTTCTGAAACAGTAACATTGGCTTTCTTTCCTTTGGCAAAACTTGCTTCTTTATAAGCCCAATGGGCAGCAATTCCATATTCTGCAATACGATGCATATCCCATGTACGAATTTGTACTTCAAATGGAGTTCCCTTTTCTCCAATTAGTGTGGTATGAAGAGATTGGTACATATTTGGTTTTGGTACTGCTATATAATCTTTAAATCTTCCCGGCATTGGGTTATATAGTTCGTGAACGACACCTAGGGCAGCATAGCAGTCTTTGACAGAATTGACAATAATACGAAGTGCAAATAAGTCGTAAATTTGGTCTAACGTGCAATTGTCTCTTTTCATTTTACGATAAATGCTATATAAGTGTTTTGCACGTCCCGTAATTTCTGCTTCTATTTTTTGTGACTTTAACTCTTGCTTTATTTGTTCTTGTATTTTATCAATAAATTTTAATCTTTCTTCTCTTTTCCTGTCAATTCCTTCTACGATTTCTCGGTAGTCTTCTGGATATAAGTATTTAAAGCCTAAATCTTCTAATTCCCATTTTAAAGAATAAATACCAAGTCTATTGGCAAGTGGTGCATAGAGTTCCATCGTTTCTTTAGCATTGGCAATTTGTCTATCCCTTGATAAATATTTTAAAGTTCGCATATTATGAAGTCGATCGGCAAGTTTTATCATAATAACACGGATATCTTTTCCCATGGCTAAGAACATTTTACGATAGTTTTCTACTTGTTCTTCTTCTACTGACTCATAATTTAATTTGCTAAGTTTGGTGACGCCATCTACCATTTCTGCAATTTCAAGACCAAATTCATCAATTAAGTTTTGATGTGTAATAGGTGTATCTTCTACGACATCATGAAGAAGCGCTGCACAAATGGTGGCATCGTCTAAGCCTAATTCTGCTAATGTATAGGCTACTTGCACAGGATGAATAATGTATGGCTCTCCTGATTTTCTTAGTTGGTCGCCGGTGGCTCTCCTTTGCATAGTTGTAAGCCTTTAAAATTAGCTTTGTATCTGTTTTTCTGTTATTCTTTTTCATTTTGTTTACAATATCATCAATCGTGTATTGTACTTTTGCTTCTTGCATTTTGTTTCACTTCCTTATGTCTGTTAATACGACTTTCTCAAATCTTTCAAATTGATTTGCACACTTTGCCTTCCATTAAACTCGTTAATTTCTAGTGTCCCTACAACATCAATTTTATCTCCAATTTGATATTCTTCTGCTAAATGTCCTAATTGAAAACCAATGGCATCTATATAAAAATTGTTATCTTGCAACGTTAATTTAATATGTTTTCCTTCTGATAAAGTTCGAATAGAGTGTATTTTTAAGTTTTTATATAAAAATACTGGCATTTTATTGGCTTCTCCAAAAGGCTCTAATAAACTTAATTCTTGCACTGCTTTTAAACTAACATCTTGCAAAGAAATTTCTTCATCGATAGGAATTATCGGTATTATATCACATATGTTGCTATTTTGTGCATATTTTTCGAAATCTTCTTTAAATTTTTCAAAATTTTCTTTTTTTAAGCTAACCCCTACTGCCATCGAGTGTCCACCATATTTTTCTAAATATGTATTACATTTGCTTAATGCTTCATATAAGTCAAACCCTAGGATGCTTCTTCCAGAGCCTTTTCCTTCTTCTCCTTCAAAGCAAATAAGAATACTTGGCTTAAAATATAATTCTGTTATTTTAGAAGCTACTATTCCTATTACTCCGTGATGCCAGCCATCACTTCCTAATACTAAAACTTGCTTTTCTTGTTTCTCTTTTTCTACTTGCTCTCTTGCTTGTTCAAAAATTTCTTTTTCAATTTCTTGTCTTTGCTTATTATATTCATTTAGTTTTTCTGCAATTTGTTTGGCTTCACTTCTATCTTCTGTTAAAAATAACTGTAAGGCCTCTTGTGCTTTTCCAATTCTTCCACAAGCGTTTATACGAGGAGCTAGTCCAAAAGAAATAGTAGTGGAATCTACTTGTTTGTAGCCAGAAACTTCTAATAAAGTTTTAAGTCCTATATTTTTCGTTACTTCTACTAGCTTTAAGCCCAATTTTGCAATTACTCTATTTTCATCTACCAAAGGCACAATGTCGGAAATCGTTCCTATGCAAACAATATCTAAATATTTTAAATATTCTTTTTCGTCTAAATTTAATTTTTGAGAAAGAGCTTGAACTAATTTAAAGCTAACTCCTACTCCTGCTAGTTGATTAAAAGGATAGGTATTATCTTTGCGCTTTGCATCTACTACCGCTAAGGCATTTGGTAAAATGTCTCCTGGTTCGTGGTGGTCTGTTACAATCGTTTCTAGTCCTAAGGAATTTGCATATTCAATTTCCTCTATCGCGGAAATTCCACAATCTACTGTAATCATTAAAGTATTTCCGTCTTCTACTATTTTTTGAATAGCCTCTTTATTTAGCCCGTAACCTTCCTCTAATCTACTTGGAATATATTCAGATACATTTGCCTTTCGTTCTAGTAAAAACTTTTTTAATATTGTAATACTTGTAATACCATCTACGTCATAATCTCCATAAATAATAATCTTTTCTTTATTTTCTATTGCTTTTATAATTCTTTCTACTGCTATTTCCATATCTGGCATGAAAAATGGATTATGAAAATCAGCTCTAGTTGGTTTTAAAAACAAATCAATTTCTTGTTTTTCTAATAAATTTTTATTGACTAATATTTTGGCAAGTAAGGTACTAATTTTATATTCTTCTGCGATTTTTCTTACTTTTTCTTCGTCTGCCATATGGCATTCCCATTTTTTATTCATATTTTCCTCTTTTTATCAACAATTTTCTCTATTTTACACTATTTTCCTTTATTTTAAAAGGGTTTTTTAGAAAATTTATCTTTTAAAAATTTGATTTTTCATTTTCTTTTTTAAAATCAAACCTTCCAATTACAAAAGAAAGGATTCCTAAAAAATAGAAATCCTTTTATTTTTTACTATCATATTAATTGTTTCTTTATTTCTTGTAATTCTTTACTTGATATTCTCGTCATTAATTTAATGGTAGTTTCATCCATTTGATTTTTTAACATATTAATCACAACATCTTTTATTCCTTGTTTTCTCCCTTTTTCTAAACCTATATCTATTAAACTATCTAAATATTCTTCTAGTGCAGACATATGTTTTCCTCCTTTCTGTTTTTTTCTATTTTTCATAAATTCTATTACGGTTTCTTCTCCTACTTTTCTGTCTACAGAATTATAAATCATATTAGCTAAAATTTCTGCTTGTTCATTATTTAAATATTCTTTTGTTCTTCGGTATAGGTTAAGTAATCTTGATAAGTAAATTTGTTCATATCATTTTCCTTTCTTTATTATAATTTATTTTTATCAATAGTACAATGTTTATTAATAGGTAAAATTATAAAATATTTTTATTTTTTATATATTTTCTTTAATTTACTTCTTTTTTCTTATTTTTGCTTGGATTTTATTAGAAAAAATAGAATGGAATAAAAATTTGATTTTTTATTTTTTTTTTATCGAATTTTCCAATTACGAAAGAGAGGATTCCTAAAAAATAGAAATCCTTTTATTTTTTACTATAATATTGTTCAATATATTGATAATTATTATCTTGTTTAATTTCTTGAACTTGTCCTAATTTTTCTAAAATTTTATCTAATTCTTCCTCCGTTACAATGGATTCATTAGGCGGAATGTTAGTACATTCAAATTCATAAATATATCTTAAGTCTATATAAGATGTTTTATAAATTCTCTTTTTAGGATTTTGCTTTAATGGATAATAATTATTTATTCCCTCTGCATAATCATAAGTTCCACTTATTTTTAAAGCATAAAACTTTTCACCGAAAGTTTGCAGCTGTTAAAATAAGTATTGGATGTCCTTTTATTCTAAAATCATGTTTTGATGTGTCTTTAAATATTATATTTTGGGCAAATATCATATCTCCTGGATAATAATATTTCTCATTATTCATATATTGCTAGTTCTCCTGAATTGTCTAGCATTACATTGAAAGATTTAAATTGTTGTCTTCTTGCAAAAAGTTGCAACTGCTTTTTATATTTTTTTATCTCTTGAATATTTGTAATATTATATATAAAATTGCAATTATTAATAGTAATTAATCTTTCATTTTCAAATTCATTATCTTTATTCATTTCATATACTTCTTTTAGTCCACTATAATATTGCTTCATTGTTTCTATATCAATTTCTGGATTGTTGTTTCTATCTTTTGCTACCTCTTCATATTGTTTCCATGGTGTTTCTGCATGAGTACTTTCAATAAGTTCTTCTGGTGTTTTATAACCATATACTGAATTGATAACTTTTAGAATTTCTTCTTCTTTATTTGAAATTGAATTCGACTTTTCATGAATAAAAGAATTGTTGTATTTATAAGTTTTATATACTTCTTCTACAACAGGGCCTTTTTCCCAAGCTAATATTTTTTCTTCAAACAATGGTTCATTGTATACTGCTAAATACATTGCCTGTGCATAATAACATAATTTTTCAACAACTACATTTCCTCTTGAATCATTTGCACTTGCTTGCGGATTATTTTCACAAAACCATCTCGCTACATCAATTACTTTCATTAGAACCTCCATATATTTATATTTTATTCTATAATATGTTAACTGTCAATGTTTTAGCAGTATTTTAAAGAAAAATCGTTCGACAAAATTCGACTTTCTTATTATATTTATATACTATATTGGCTTTGTGGTCAATAGTAATAATGAAAGTGTACTATATTTTATATAATTTTTGCTAATTCTTCCTCTTTAAAAATCTTATTACCACTTATGATCCATAATAATTCTAAAAGTATTGCTGCAAATTCAATAGAAAAATAATCTTCGTTAGCATCATTTAAATGCATAATATCATTTCTAATATTCAAGTGATGTGTATCAAATAATTCAACAATAAGCTGATAATATTCTTCTTTTATGATAGATTTCATTGTGGTTTCGTACTCAGCATTTATCATTTGACCAATTGTTAAACTGGTCTTCTTTTCAATGATTTTATAAATATTTTCATCTTCAAATATTTTATAATTTTGAAACATTTCTTTTACCAAATGATAAAAATCTTTTTCTTTATAATTTCCTACCCTAACATTAAATTTTAAAATTTCTATTATATTTTGTTCTTCTTGTGTTAAATTCAGTTTTTTTTCTTCTATTTTTTTTACTCCTAAACGTACATAAAAACTGATTATTTTTAAAATAAGTAAATAATCAATCATGGCCGAGAAAGAATATGAAGCAATATATGATTTTCCTCGTATTTTAGGTTTTAAATGTTCTGGTATAGCAACAGGAAAAGGAACTAATGCTGTTCTATAGTCTTTTATGTCATAAATGGCATCTTCCATAGGAAATAAGTTTATTTGTTCTATTTTATTGGTATTCTTTTTTCTCATTTCTTTTAATTTAAAGATATCCATATATTCTCTATTTGTTAATACTCTAAAATAGTCTGTTAGTGCTTCATCATATAATTCATTATAATCCATTACAAATTTTTTAAAATCAATAATTCTTATTCCCTTATTATTTTTTAACAATTCTAAATGATAGTTTGAAAATATACCACCTAAGTAAAACCTTATATCCTCTTTTAAGATTTCTATTTTTCTTACCTCTTCTTTCATTGTCACAGTTATTTCTGATGTTTCTAAATCGTAATGGTATATTTCTTCAAACTCTTTTAAAATTCTTAAGATAATTTTTTCTCTATTTTTTACAGACAAGAGTAAGTTTACTTTTTTATTGTTATATTCTTTTGCCTGTTCTTGGTTTAAAAGCAATAACGTTCCATTTGTTCTGATAGCAAATTGCTTTGTATATAGATAATTTTCCATTTTTTTATCACTTTCTATTTTTAATATTTTCTAAGTTTTTTCTTTCATCTAATAGCTCAATTGGTGAAAACTCATAAATTTCGTCATTTTCTTCTAATATTTTTGTTTCTTGATTATCCATTTTTTACCATTTTTATTATTAATATACTATTAATTGACAAAAATAGCAAGTAATTTCCTTGAAAATATTTCTACCATGAAAAAAGCTGAGGCAGAAAACTTTTAAAGTTTTCCACCCCAACTATTGACATTCAGCCTTTACTTTTATTTATTACTTACTTTATGTTTTATTTTCATATTGGTATATTATATGTTCAGATATCTTGTCACTAATTTTTCCAAATGTTTGTTGTCTAATAAAATCAACTATCATACCAATTAAAAATACACTACCTATTGTAATTATTGCATTTAGAATTAAGTATTGTGAGTTACTATATGTATTACATTTAAAAATTTCTTTCCATATTATTGGTCTCATAAACATATTTTCATGTATTAAATATATTCCTAATGTTGTACTTGCTATTCTATTTATGTGTTTATTATAAAAATCTTTCATATTTTTAAAAGATAAAAATATGAATATTGAACATAAAATTGAAGGTATAGAATGAAATTTTGCAAAGTAAAATGTATAATCTTTTATTTTATCCATTCTTATAGATAATAAATCTAAAATTACTACTGTCACAATAATAAAATTATATAAAATTAGCGCATATATAATATTTTTTTTACTATTAAATAAATCATTCGGAAATTTATTTATATATGCTCCTATTATATATAACATAATAAATATAATAATCTCATGAACATTTACTTCTGAAGTTGAAATGGTAGGAATTATAACTTCTATTAATAGTAAAATAAAAATTAGATATTTAAACTCTACTTTGCTTAAAACATTAATACATTTATTTATAAAAGGTGATAATAAATATAATACTATATAAGTTGTAATAAACCAATATTGACCATACGTAATTGAAAATAGTGATTTTAAAATATTTTTTAAACCTATACTATTTGGATTAATAATATATGCTATAATTAATCCTAATAAAGAATACGTTAGAACTTCTAATATCAAATTTATTACTTTTTTTACTTTAAATTTAGAATCAACCATGCAGTAACCTGATATTAATACAAAGCAACTAACTCCTATTTTTCCGCCAATTCTTAATATGTTAACAAAAATTCTATTAAATGTTACCGCATTTTCAAAATTAAATTCCCCATAATATGAAAAATGTCCCATAATAATTAATATCATACTAAATATTCTTAGTAATTCCAAATTTGATTTTCTTTCTTTTTTTGTATCATTTAAAAATGAATATCCGTGTGTGTGTGTGTGTGTGTGTAGAGTATCAAGGTTTTCAGCCATTTTTTACATCTCCTTTTTTAGATACCAAAATATTATTAATGCTTATTTATTATTTTCTTATATATCTTTTTAATTGGTCTTAATATAAATTTTATTGTAATCAAGCCATATTGTACACTATAATATAGTACATCATACCTACATATTATATATTTAATTTTTTCATTTAATTTTGCTTTTCTTCCATAGCAATAACAACCCAGTTTATGTTTTTCATTTTTTATTTTATTGTCATGATAATATTTTGCTAAAAGCCTGTCCAACCTTGCATCCCATTTAAAATCTATTTTATGTAAAAATTCATTTTCATTTATAAAATCTATAGTCTCTTTTATACCATCTTCAAATTTTACTTTACAATTATAATTAGGTACAGCTTCTTTAATTTTTGAATTATTAAAAACCATATTTGTACTTTTATCACCAATTAAAATACCTTTATATTCTGGTAAAACTGAAACTATATATTCTGTAGGCATGTCAATAATTTCATATTTATGATTTACTGCTTTCATTATTTTATTAGTAGCTTCTTTCCAAGTCATTGGCTCATCTGTTGTTATATGAAAAGCTTCACTATAAGCTTTTTTATTTTTAAATAATCCAACTACTCCTACAGCAAAATCTTTTGTATTAGTTAGTGTACATTTTGCTTTTCCACTATCCCATAAAACAATTGGTTTACCAGTATATATTCTATTAAGCCAACTATATGGAACATGATTAGGAATAATTGCATAAGGTATTCGTGTGTTCCCATATGTTACATATGGTCTTATTACAGTATAATTTATTTTATTTTTATTCGCATATGATTCTAGATATTCTTCACATTTAACTTTATCTGCTGCATATTTCCAACGAGTATTACCTAGAGGTGTATTTTCAGTAATTACCTCATCTTCATTTTCCTTTTTATATGCAGTAGCAGAAGAAATAAAAATATATTGTTCATATTTATTTTGGAATATATCTAACGTACTTTCTAATTGTTTTGGTGTAAAAGATAAAAAATCTATAATAACATCAAAATACATGTCCTGTGTTTTTCTTATAATTTCTTCTTTACATCTAATGTCCGCATAAATTATATGAGTATCTTTATTTTCTAATTCCTTATGGTTTCCTCTATTTATACAATATACTTCATTTCCTTGTTTTATCGCTTCTTGTGCAACATCTTTACTTAATATTCCAGTTCCTCCTACAATTAAAACTTTCATAAATTCTTTATGTGCCTCCTTTCAGTATGTTCTATTTAATATTATTCTTTTTATCTGCCTAAGTTTTACTCTTATTTTATATTTGATTGGTATTTTTGCATATTTGTTAATTACTTTTTTAAATTTTTGTTTTTTATATTCATCATAAAATTTTTGTCTGTTATCGTTTTCTTTTATAGTTTCTAAAGCATATTTATTGTTTTTTATTGCCTGTTCAAAAGAAATTCGTTTATATTTTATTTCTTTTTCTATTTCTTTAAAAAGTTTATTTCCTTTCGTAGAATGAATCATTACTGTCGATGCCCCTAAGTTATCTTTTAACTCTTTTGCAAAATTTTCTATGCCCCAACAATCAGATATTGTTAAATCGCTATATCTGTTTTTTCTTCTAAATGAACAACTATAACAAGCAGGTCTAATATTTATACCTTTAAAAAATAATTGCATATATTTGTTTATATTGCCTACTTCAATATTTTTGCCTTTATCATATGTAACTTTAACTGAAAAACAATCCCACCCATAAGTTTTATCTTTAAAGTTTATAGATTGTATCTTTCCTTTATTATAGAAATTTTTTACATATTCTTTCCATATTACATTTGAAGGAATGCCCATACATATTAAATCTACACATATTAAATTTTCATATTCTTTATTTAAAAATTTTTTTAATCCTTCAATTTGACAACTCGTTCCTGAAAATAAAACTTCTTTTTTTAATTCAAGACTTTGTTTTATAATTCTATATGTATCTCTTATTTCACTTTGAGCATATTTTGAACCCATAATTTCTTGAAGATTATCAACATCATTAATAATTTTATGATAAATTCCAAAATCAGTATCATATGCTGCTCCTACTACAATACCACCTTTTTTTAAAATTTGATTTGCTAAAAGATAAAATATTCCTCCGAGATGAACTTTTCTTTCTTATTTCATTATTTTTATTGTAGCACGCATATACAATTGGAAAATTTTCATTTTCAATTATAGGTAATTTATTTAATATAGGACAAATTTTTTCACATAATCCACAATTAATGCATTTTTCCTTATTTATTGTAGGATACGCAAAGCCTTCATCGTCATATTTCATTTCAATAGCATTTTTCGGACATACATTTGCACATGCAGAACATCCACAACATTTTCTCTTATCTTTTATTTCTATCATATAAATCTTTCCTTTAAATAATTATAAGTACTTTCAGGTACTATTTTTTTTATTTCTTCAAAATTTTTTTCCTTTAAATATTTTCTTACAATTGAAGCACTTATTACATTTTTTCCTTCTTCTTTTCTTTTTATTTCTATACATTCTACACCATATAATGGTAATCTTTCCTTCATTGAATCATTATATTGTTTTGTAATTTTATCTATTGGTTCCTCTCCTACAAATCTTTTTGTAATATTTAATGTTGGTGCAATATATTTTCCAAATATATCAATATCACTTGAAGAATCAATAATTGCAGAATTATCATTTTCCTTATAAAAATATCCTGGAAAAGTTAATGCTGAAATAATAAATTTTCCACTAGGAATAACTATTACATTTTTTAAATCTGCTACCCCTTGTTTTATTAATTCAAATCTATCTTTAAAAGGAAAGAATGATTTATCTTCTTCAACAACAAAGATTACTAAATATTCAACACTTTTTAAAGCTGTTTCTATTAAATATCTATGTCCTAATGTAAATGGATTACAGTTCATTACAATACTTCCTATATTATTACTGTCCTTTTTATATTTTTTTATTTCTTCCAAATATTTTTTTAATTCTTCGTTTTCTTCTTGATGAATATCAACAGATTTCATGCTTTGCAATGTAAACAATTTTTTTTCATATATTTCATCTGTTAAATCTTTCTCTATTATTTGAAATATACCATCAGAAATAACCTCATTTCCTATTTTATTTGTATGAGCTACATCATCTGTAAACCATTCCTTGTTTTCTAATTTTTCATTATTTTTTATTAAATCACTTGTTCTATAATATTTTATACCTAATTCTTTACAATAAAATTCTGTTGAAGAACAAATATTATCCAAAATAATAACAATATCTCCCGGAAATAATACTGTTGACTTTATTGCATAAAAATCATCTTCTATCTGAGAGCCACAACCAATTCCATGATTAATTACTCTGTATTTCTTTTCTTCTTCATTTAATTTTCTTTGTAAAAAACTAGCTACAGTATGCTTATCTTCTACTCCTGTTCCTCTTACAGTACAAGCTCCATAAATATGAATTGTATTTTTAAAGTATTCTGGCTCATCTGTAGTATATCTTATTCCATTTATAATATTTACATATTTGCTTCTAAAATCTGCTAATTTTTTTACCCCATTATTTGAAATAACTTTTGCACCATCATATACTTGAATTAAATAATCTTTGTCAAAATTTTCTCTGTAAATACTTTTTAGTTTGTCCATATCTTTTTCAATATGATTAAAATCAAAAATCCAATTATTTATTCTTTTCTTTTGAAATTTAGTCAAATTTGGAATTAGATATTCTTTTGCTGATTCAAAATAATAAAACATAACTTTATTTTCTTCTAATAAACTTTGTAATTCCTTCATTTCGTTAAAGTATTTTTTATACTTTTTAGATAATTTATAATTTAAATATCGCATTACTTTATATTTTTTTAGGTTGTTTTTCATTTTTTCGTTTTTCTCCTATCTTTTTTTTCATAAAATTTAATATATCTTTTATTTCTTTCCAATAAATTAAAATTATAAGTATAATGCATATTACTTGTCCTATATATGCATATTTAATATTAAAATAATATAAAGCTATCTGTAAAGTTGAAATTATCAAAGTAATTATAATTTTCTTAACATCATATTTCATTTTTACAAATTTTCTAGTATCAATTACACGAACTATCCATAATATTAGCATACTTATCATTGTAGAAATAGCTGCACCATTTATTCCTATTCGAGGTATTAATAATAAATTTATTATTATATTTGATATTCCTGCAATTATTGTAGATATCATAGCTCCCTTAGTTTTTTTAACCATTGCATAATAAGTGCCTAGAAATCCTGAAAATCCTGAAAATATTACTGATATCAAAAGAAATGGAACATACTTCCATGTATCTACAAATTCTTTTGATAAAAATATAAATACTATAGGTTTGCTAACAATTAATACTAATGAATTTATCAAAAATGATATTATAAAAAAATAATTAAATACTTTCGAAAAGTAGCTTTCATTATCATCTGATTTATTTTCTTCAATAACTGTTAATTGCCATGCCTGAAAAAATATATTTGTTATTAAAGATATAATAGAAGGTATTTTATTAGCAGTAGCATACAATCCATTAGCTGCTTTGCCTATTAGCCATAATAACATATATCTATCAGACATATTCACTACCCACCACATAATTCCATTTGGTATTAGAGGTATACAATATTTCATCATATCCTTTAAATAATCTTTATTTATTATCTTTATTGAATAATTATTTTTTATGTTTATTACTTTAATATAGTATAAACATGCAATTATATAAGATAACAACATTGATAATAAATATCCTGCAATTGACCAATGGAATACAAATAAGAATAATACATTAGATATAAGTAAAATTATAGCATTTATTATTCCACCAATTGCAAATTCCTTAATTTTATTACTACCTCTAACAAATTGTCCTATAATATTATAATAACATTGAAAAAATACAACTAAAATAAAAATATAATACCATGTCTGTAATTTTAATACATTAATAATTATTATAGCTAAAATTAATATAGGAAAAAATATGATATTTGTTTCATTAATAGCAGTTGAAAAAACAACTTTATTATCATAATCTTTATCCATTACGAATCTCATTACACTTTCATGTAAGTATAATGAGATTAAAGGTACAATAAGAGTCAATGATGTAACAATTAAATCAACTATTCCATATTCTTCAGTTGTAAAAATATACGTATAAAATATTACCATTATAAATGATAAAAATTTTGTTCCAAAATTAACTATTCCAAAAATTGCAGTATTATTAAATAATTTTTTCGTTCTATCGTTCAATTGTTTTCCCTTCTTACTTTTATATTATAAATTTGTACTTAACTTTTTTTATCAAGTATTTCTTTAACATAAATAGTAGTTTGGTATGACTCTTCTCTAAGTTTATTATGTAAGTTTTTAAGTGTTTGCTTATACTCTTCTATATTGGTTTCTAATTTGTTAAAATGTTCTACTAAATTGTTATAAGATAATTCTTTAACGTCTATACAATATTCTTCCAAGTTTATTTTCCTCATAAATCCTTGCATTTTTTGTTCATAAGCAACAGAAACAAATGGAGTACCCATTTTTGCAGAAAATATATTAGAATGATATCTCATACCAACAACTGCGTATAATTTAGAAATAAGAAATTGCTGAAAATAACAATCATATTCATCACTTAATACATAGCACTTATCATTTGCAAAAGTTTGCATATATTTTAAATCATTATTTTCGCCAAATAATTGTGGTATAAATATAACTGCATATCCTTTATCTGTTATATATTTTATAAATTCTTGAAACGTTTTAGTTATTTTATTACTTAGTTGAATATCGTTTTTATATTTAGGATTCCAAGATAAGTCTGTAATTGTAATTCCTATAACTTTTGAATTAGAATTAATAAAGTCTTTTAATTTCTCATCTTTATTTAGAATTTGCATATTTTCTTCTTCTGATATTTCATGTTGAAAAGCTGAATCTAATGTTACTTTTATATCATTTTTTAAATTTAATGTTTCTAAATATGATTTAGAAATAGGCTCTCTAATACAAAGTATTTTTGCATAATTCAATATTTTTTTTCTAATATAATTTCTAAAAGTATTATTTTTTCCAAAAGGTCCCATAGATGGTGCATAAAATACTAAATCTTTTTTTAATCTTTTTACTAACAATAATTTTAATAAGTACACAATTTCACTTTTTTTATAAATTTCTCCAATTGCAGGTCCTCCTGGAGCATAAATTACTAAATCACATTGTTTTAATATATTTATAAATGCTTTTCCTCCTTTAGAAAATGCAATCTTTCCTTTAGTTATATATATAATTAAATAATCTAATAATGTATATTTTCTAGGAAATCTATATTTTAATGCATTTATTTGTTCTTCTTTATATGGAAATTGGTGCAATTCACAATTAAATAAAATATCTACATTTATTTCTATATCTTTATATAAATTTTTTAGTTCATCAATCATAGCTCTATTAGCTGCCTCATCTCCACGATTATTCCAATGAGTAGCAATTACAAATATTTTTTTCATAAAAAAGCCCTCCTTTTATTTCTCATTTTTGTTACGATATATTCTAAATAAATTTTTCTACTTTTCCCATAATCTCGTTTTTATAATCTTTTATTGCTTTTATTATTGTTTTATATGTATCATTTTTTTTAATTTTGCTTTGTAGAATTCTTAAATATCGTGTAAATAATGCATAATAATAAGCAGTAATAGAAAAATATTTTTTATATTTTTCTATTATATAAAACCTATTTCTATTAGAATAATATTCATTTAATTTGGATTTTTTTTCAGCACTAGCACCAATCTTATGCCATAATTTTGCATTTGGAATATATTTAATTTTTATATTATTTTCTTTTAATCTAATTGAATAATCTAAATCTTCACAATACATAAAATATATTTCATCTAATAGTCCAACTTTTTCAATAACTTTTATAGGTATTAAAATACAACACCCAGTTGCAAAATCCACATCTATTTCTTTATCATATTTACTATTATCTTTCTTACCTATTCCTATATGAATTGCTAATCCTTTACTTTTGCTTATTTTTCCTCCTGCATACCAAATAAGTTCTTTATCATAAAAATAATACATTTTTGGAACACAAACAGAATGATCATCACATTTTTCTATTAAATAAGTAATCATATTATCATCTATCATTGTATCATTATTCAATAATAGTATATATTCCGCTCCATTTTTTTTTGCATATTCTATTCCTATATTGCATCCACTTGAAAATCCATTATTTTCTTTTGATTCTATAACTACAATATCTTCTAATTTATTAAATTCTTTTATACTTTCATCTTGAGAATTATTATCTACAACAATAATTGTGTAATCTTTAAAATTACTTTTTTTTATTGATTCAATACATTCCATAGTTATCTTATATTGTTTATAATTTATTAGTATTATTGCTACTTTGTTCATCATATTTGTCCTTTTTCTCCTTTAAATTTATTGATAACATTATAGTAAAAATAAACATTAAAACATTAATAGTTGTAAAACAAAAGTCATACATAAAACTTATACTTAAAATAGCAAAACCAAAATATTTAATTTTGTTGTTTTTATTTAAAATAAATTTTAAAATTTGTAAATAGTATAATATAAAACCTAATATCCCGCATCCTAGCAATATCTCAGCAAAATCACATTCAATTGCCCAAATTTTAGTATACATAGTAGATACTAATTCAAAATCTACATAATGCCTTGTAGAATATTCTATTAATGCTAATCCTCCAGCCCTAGGACCAACTCCAAATATATAATACTTTAAAAAATTAAAATCACTTAAATATTTCAATGCAAGAACTGGATATGAAGAATGTCTAGCAGAACTTATATCTTGTGTTTGAATATCACTAAATATATCACTGATTCTTTCAAATATTGAATTAAATTGTTTTATAAGATACTCATTTTTTAAAATTATAAACAGTATAATTAAGACTATTATAATTACATAAAATATTTGTAAAATTGTTTTTTTATTAATTTTATTTTTCTTTTTTTGAAATAAACTTATTATTAATATAAGTAAAATACATATAAAACCAGTTCTTGATTGTGCTAATATAGTACATATCATATATAATACTTTATAGATTTTTTTATTATCAAAAATAAATCCACAAATCATTAAATAACTTGCAAATGCTGGATCAAAATTTAAACCAGAAGCCCTTATTACAATATCTGTTCCATAAACATGACTAGTCCAATTATTTCCTGTAATACCATGAAACAATCCATCAAATATAAGTGAACTAATATTTATATTAAATAAATTATATATAAAAAATTGTAAAATGATAAAAATAGCATGAAATCTAATTATTTTTACTAATATATTAAAAAAATTTTTGGTATATTCATCACGTATATTAGATGTAGATATCCAATAAATTATTGGTATATATATTATTACAACTTGTATTATATAATTTATTTGAGCACTTATCATTCCTTCTACATTTCTTATTGGGAACAAAATTGCTAATATTGATGAAAATATTGTACATATTAAAAACAATATATATATATTAGTTTTTTTATTTATTGTCTTTTTTTTATTATTTATTTCTTTGAACATTACTACTAGATAAAATGGAATAATACCTATTTTATTTAATGATATATCACCTAATTGTACTGATACTAAACTAGATGTAAAAATCATAATAAAAATTGAAATTTTTAAGAAGTTAATTTTCATTATTTTTCTCCTTGTTTGTTAATATCATCGGAATTTTTTTAACATTTTTTTCCCAATTAAATTCTTTTAAATACTCTTTCGCCTTCTTTTGCTTGCTTATATAATCATATTTTCCATTAACAAAAATTAACATCTTACTTATTAATGTATTAATATCATCTAAATTAAAATATTCTCCATAATCTTTAGATATTTCTTTATTAGTTTGGATATCACTTAATATTATAGGTAGATTACATTCCATACATTCAATCTGTGCACAACCAAATCCTTCATATACAGTAGGAAATATAAAAGCTTTTGCTTTATTATATAAATGATTGCAATCTTTATTACTGATATATCCTGTAAAAATTATATCTTCTGAATAGTTAGATAATCTTACTTTATTAATAAAATCTTGATAACCATACCCCGGTCTACCTGCAATAACTAATTTATATTTATTAGACTCTTTATTTTCTGATTTTAATTTAATAAAAGCATCAATTACCATGCCTACATTTTTTCTTTTTTCTACAGTACTTATTAAAAGAAAAAATGGATAATTATCTATATCTTTTAAATTTTCATTATCATATTCTTCTAATCTTTTTGTATTATATATATCATCATATAATCCAGGATATAATAAAAAAACTTTGTCTTTACAATATGAAAAATTTTTTATTATCTCATTTTTCGCTGTTTCTGAAACAGTAAAAATATAATTTGCTTTTTTTAACGAATACTTTATCATAAATCTTATATATATTCTATATAAAAATGGCAGTGTTTCAGGATATAAAAAAGCAACTAAATCATGTATAGTTACAATATATTTACAACTTTTATTTTTTCTAAATGGTATAATATAATTTGTAAACCAGACATAATCATAATTATTCAATTCTTCTTGATATTGTTTAGAATTAATTTTAAATATATATTTTATTCTGTTTAATTTACGATTTTTTTTACTAAATATTTTATTATTACTTAAAGAAACGTCAAATAAATCGTTATTTTTTTTCATGTATTTATATAAATATTGAGTATATTTTCCAATACCTGTACCAATATCTATCTGCATTCCATCATCTATGAGAATTTTCATAAAGATATCCTTTCTATTATTCTAAAATTTTCTTTAATTTTTTTTCTGCAATATCCCAAGTAAAATTATTTTTTACATATGTATAAGCATTAAATCCAATTGTTTTACGTAATTTAGCATCATCAATTAATTTTACTACACTATTTGCAAATTCATTAACATCGTCTGTTACTATCCAATCTTTTTGATTAATAGCATTTATGTTTTCTGCACCTATATTCGTTGTTACAATTGGTAATCCCATTGCCATTGCTTCTAAATTTTTAGTTTTTATTCCACTTCCAAAAGTTAATGGGCATACAAATACTTTACACTTTTTCAAATGTTCTCTTACATCATCAACTCTACCTAAAAAAATAATATTTTCATTTTGATATCTAAGTATTTCTTTATTTGCTCCTCCACCAATTATTAAAAATTTTATTTTAGGATTTTTATTATTTATAATTGGAAATATATTTTTTATAAAATATTTAATAGCACTTTCATTATGAGTAACATTTAATGCTCCTAAAAAACCAATATATTCTTCACTATTATTTTCATTTTTTTCTTGATATTTAAAATAATCTATATCTACACCTATTGGTACTGTTTCAGCTTTACTCATTCCAATTTCTTTATTAAAAGTTTCAGTTTCACTTTCTGCAACAAAAATTGTTTTATCACACGCTTTGCCAATTTCTAATTCATATTTCTTTAATAATTTAATTTCATTTTTAGTTATTAACAATTTTATTGGATTCCACAATAATATTTTTTGAATTATTTTGGGTAAATGTTGTAAATATGCTCCATAAGGATTTACATCATTTATAGAATAATCTAATTGTCTTTTATATCTTAAAGATATTCTATCATCTAAATCAGCAATTTTATAACAATTAAGATTTTTTATATATTCAGTCGTTCTAATCATATCTCCTATTACTACATTAGGCTTTTCATTTTCAACTATGCTTTCAATTAATTTATTTATTTTTTTATCTTTATATAATGATACTTGTAATGGATATTTTCTTAAAATAATTGAATATTTTATTACATTTATTAATTTGCTTTTTATTTCAGGATTTGGTAATATTATTAATTTATCTATAAAATACGGCTTTTCATTTTCTATATCTATATCTTCTTCATTAAAAGAAGCTACAACTAATCTGTATCCTAATTTTTCAGATATAATTTTGCAATAATGATATAATGATGTTTTTCTTCCTGATGTTTTAGGAAAAGGTAGTCTAGTTGTAATAAATAAAATCGTTTTTGTTTTATTCATTATTTGTCTCCCCAAAATTTATCTTCTAGCATCAAACATAAACAATGATAAATTGGTAAATGTAATTCTTGAATCATATATGTTTCAGTTTGAGGTGCTTTTATACATACATCTGCAATTTCAGATAATTTACTATTTTTTTCTCCAGTTAATCCTATAACTTTCATTCCTTTTGCCTTAGCAGTTATTGCAGCATAAATTATGTTTTTACTATTTCCACTTGTAGAAATACCTAAAAATACATCTTCATTTTTTCCAAATCCATTTACTTGTTGAGCAAAACAAAGTAATGGTTCACAATCATTCATATAAGCTGTAGTTAAAGCTACATGTCCATCTAAAGCAATTGCAGATAAAGTTCCTTGAAGGTTATTAGCTAAAATTTCTCCAAGTTCTTCATCTACATCTATTAGTTTTTTTCTTTGTTCATCACTTAATTTTCTAGGATTTTTAAATCCTTTCATTAATTCACCAACTATATGCTCTGAATCTGCAGCAGAACCACCATTTCCTGCAACTAATAATTTACCACCGTTTCTATAGCATTCTTCTAAAATTAAGTATGCTTGGATAACTTCATTTTCTACTACTTTTAATTGTGGATATCTTTCTATCAGTAGATTAATATGTTTTTTTAATCTGTCATCTAGATTTATCATCTATATTGTCTCCTTCTTTTTCATTTTCTATAATTTTGTATATCATATCTATCGCTTGTTTTAAGTTTTCTGCTTTAATATCTTCTTGAAAAGTATTTTCTTTATTTTCTACTAAAGCTGTTTTACAACCAGCATTTTTTCCTGTTAAAATATCTATTTGGCTATCACCTATCATCCATGAATTTTCTAAATCTATGTTAAATTTTTCTGCTGCTCTTAATATCATACCTGGACTTGGTTTTCTACAATCACATTTAATTTTTAATTCTTTTACTTCACCTTCAAATCCTTTATCTGGATGATGTGGGCAAAAGAATAAATCGTCAATATAAGCTCCTTCATTTCCAAGTAAAGTTTCCATTTTATTATGTATTTGTTTTAATTCTTCAAATGTAACCTCTCCACGTGCAATAACTGGTTGGTTGGTTATGACTATTGCTAAATATCCTGATTCATTTATTTTTTTTATTGCTTCTGCAACTCCCGGTATAAGTTCAAAATCTTCTATATTTCTTAAAAATCCGACATTTTTATTTATTGTTCCATCTCTGTCTAAAAAAATTGCCTTCTGCTTATTATGAAGATTTTTTGCTTGTACTTTTCCATCTTTAAAATCTTTGCAAACAGATAAGAACCTTTCTGGGGTTCCCATATCTTTAACATATTCTGGACTATCATAAATAAATATTTTTCCTGTATGAGCTAATGGTTTTAATATTTGTCTATCTAAATCCACTTTTTCACTACCTATATCAACATCTAATAATTTAGGTGATAATATGTGTATTCCAGCATTTACTCTATTTTTATAAAATTCAGGTCTATCATCTTCTTTTGTAAGCCATTTTTCTACACTATCATTATCGTTTGCAATAATAAGTCCACTATCATATGGATGATTATTAGGATGAGTAAATAGAGTTGCTAAACCACCTTTTTCTTTGTGATATGCTACAAATCTATTAAAATCTATATCAAAAATAGAGTCTGCATTTAATAGTAAAAAATCCTCTGTTAGTTTATCTTTTAGTTTAAATAAAGCTCCTGCATTTCCTAATGGAATTTCTTCAAAATAATATTCTATATTTACTCCAAACGGTTTACCTGTTATTGGAGATATTTTTGAACCATCTCCAAAATAATCCATTATTATATTTCCTAAGTGGCTTACAGTAATTATTATATCTGTAAATCCTTGCTTTCTTAAGCTTTCTATTTCATGTTCTAATACAGGTTTTTCATTTATTTTTATCATAGGCTTAGGAATATTTGAAGCAATAGATGAGATTCTTGTTCCTTTTCCTCCTGCCATTATAACAGTTTTCATATATAATCTCATTCCTTCCTTGCCTTCTCTGACGCTACGTCTTCGGAAGGCACAAATCTCTATTAAAAATTTCTAGTTTGATTTTGTTACCATAATTTGTTATAATATTTTTAGATGTATAGATAGACTGAAGAGCACGTCGGGGTGAGTGGCGAATAATTACCACTTTGTAATTATATCCCGCATATATATATGTGACGTGTACCTTTTAAGCACAAATGAGTGCAACATATCCTATTTAAAATAGGTGGAGTGCGTAAACTTATCTTTGTATTTAACAAAGTCCGTTAATCTAGCT
>CANQTK010000015.1 GCA_947626735.1 uncultured Clostridia bacterium | reverse complement strand
TCTTTTAAAAAGTGCTATTTTTAGGACTTTTATTTCTTATGGACTTTTTCCTATATTATTTTTCAACCTTCTCTCCTAATATACCTATTTAAGATTTTTATTTTCTTTTCTTATTATAATACAAAATGGAAAATTTATACAAGAGATTATAAAGGATATTTAGGATTCTTTTTTTCGTACAAAAAAAGAATAATTATGATTATTTCTCACAATTATTCTTTTTTCTTTAACTTAATTTTTCTTTTACAATTTCATTGATGGTTTTGCCGTCTGCTGCAGGACCTATTTTGGCTTTTGCTTCTTTCATGACAGGTCCCATATCTTTCATGGAAGTAGCACCTACACTTGCTATTACTTCTTCTATGATTTTTTCAATTTCTTCTCTTGTTAATGGTTTTGGTAAATATTCTGCTAAAATTTCAATTTCTTGTTTTATTTCAGAAATTAAATCTTCTCTTCCACTTTTTTCATAATCGGACAAAGCGTCTTTTCTCTTTTTAGATTCTTTGGCAATAATTTCTAGAATTTGCTCGTCATTTACTTCCACTTGTTTGTCTTTTTCTACTTGTAAAATAGCTGCTCTTACCATTTGAATGACGTTTTTACGAATGACATTTTTCTCTTTCATAGAATTTTTCATATCTTCTAATAATTTTTCTTTTAACATACTTTCTCTCTCCTTTATATGTTATCACCCTTATTTTTTAAAATAAAAAAAGGTTGAAAATTATGGCTTATTTCTAACCTTTAACTTACAACCTCTTTTCTTTCTTTAAAATTTTCTTTTTCTTGCAGCCTCTGATTTTTTCTTTCTTTTTACACTTGGTTTTTCATAGTGTTCTCTTTTACGTACCTCTTGTAACACGCCATTTCTTGCACATTGTCTTTTGAATCTTTTTAAGGCGTCTTCTATATTTCCATTATTCACTTTAATCTCTGACATTTCAATATTCCCCTCCTTCCAGTAACGGCTCTTTTTTGTTCGGAATATGTTTTTTCCTTTTATGCTACGTATTATATCTTAAAATATAGTTTTTTGTCAATAGGGGGTTTGATATTTTAACCTACATCTTTGTCTAATCCGTCCCAGATAACGATTTGATTTTGTGCTAGGCTCTTTTTTACATCAATAATTCTTTGATTGCTAGAACCTCGAAATCTTAATTTTGGATCTTTTAGTTCTTCTACAAATTTCCCATCGACAATATAATCGATGTTTTCTAGCATTTGTTTTGTGGTTTGTCTATGCTCTTCTTTTATCATTTGTCCTAAAATTTGTGTGTCAAAGGTAAAACCTGTATAACACCATATTTCTTTGTTGGGATAGTTTTGTTTTACATTTTGAATAAGTGAAACTAGTCTTTCTTGATTTACCTGTTCAAATGGCTCTCCTCCTAGAAGGCTTAGTCCTGTAATATAATCTGGCTTTAAATCTTCTATAATTTCTTGTTCCTCTTTTTGTGTAAAATCATCTCCGTAATTGAAATCCCATGCTTCTTTATTAAAGCAGTTTTTACAGTGATGGTTACAACCACTTACAAATAAAGATACGCGAACTCCCGGTCCATTAGCTACATCACAATTTTTTATTTTAGCATATTTCATGGTTTACTCCTTTTTTTAATGGGGACACCCCTTCTCCTTCATGTTTTAAGAATAGGGGGTGTTCCACGTTAGTTTGATTGTGTTATATATTATAAGTGTAATACTCTTGACTTAATTTCTTTTGTTTTTCCTTCATTCCAGAAGTTTTCTCCTAAGTAGCCACAAGTACGTCTTGTTACGTTCATTTTGTTTTTATCCTTATTTCCACAGTTTGGGCATTCCCATTCTAAATTGTCATTAATGATAATTTCTCCGTCGAATCCACAAACATGGCAATAGTCTGATTTTGTATTAAATTCTGCATATTGAATGTTGTCGTAAATAAATCTTACTACATCTTCTAAAGCTTTTAGGTTATGTCTCATGTTTGGTATTTCAATATAAGAAATAGCTCCACCAGAAGAGATGGTTTGGAACTCACTTTCAAAAGACAATTTTTTGAAAGCATCAATTTCTTCTCTTACATCAACATGATAAGAGTTTGTGTAATAACCTTTATCGGTGATGTCCTTAATTTCGCCAAATCTTTCTTTATCAATTCTAGCAAAACGATAGCATAAACTTTCTGCTGGTGTTCCATATAAAGCAAAGCCAAGACCTGTTTCTTTTTTCCATCTATCCGTTGCTTCTCTTAAATGTTTCATCACTCTTATGGCAAAATCATGTCCTTCTTCTGTGGTATGAGATACGCCTTTCATGGCTTTCGTTACTTCATAAATACCAATGTAGCCTAAAGAAAGAGTAGAATAACCACCTTTTAATAATTTATCGATTTTTTCTCCTGGTTGCATACGAGCGATTGCTCCGTATCTCCAGTGAATTGGACTCGTATTACTTAACGTTCCAAGTAATGCATAATGCCTACACATTAAGGCTTCTTTACATAGTTCTAGTCTTTCATCTAATAATTTCCAGAATTTTTCTTCATCGCCGTCTGCAATAATACCAATTTGAGGTAAATTGATACTAACCACACCTTGGTTAAATCTTCCTTCAAATTTATATTCTCCATTTTCGTCTTTCCAAGGTGATAAGAAGCTTCTACATCCCATTGGACTAAAGACATTTCCTTCATAATTTTCACGCATCTTTTTTGCGGAAATATAGTCTGGGTATAATCTTTTGGCAGAGCATTTTACAGCTAGTTTCGTTAAGTAGTCGTATTCTCCCCCTTTTAAGCAGTTATGCTCGTCTAATACATAAACTAGTTTTGGGAAAGCAGGTGTAACATATACTCCTTTTTCGTTTTTGATTCCTTGGTATCTTTGCTTAATAATTTCTTCGATAATCATAGCATTTTCTTTAATGTATGGATCATCTTTCTTTAAATTTAAGAATAAAGTAACAAATGGAGATTGCCCATTCGTCGTCATTAAAGTGTTAATTTGGTATTGAATCGTTTGAACACCTGCTGCAATTTCTTTTTTTAGTCTTTGGTTGGTTAATCTTTCTATCATTTCTTCACTTAATTCGTCACCAAATTCTTCTGTATATTCTTCTTTAAATTTTTCATAACTTTTTCTTGCATATCTTCCTAAGTGACTAATATCAACAGATTGTCCACCATATTGGTTAGACGCTACTGCTGCAATAATTTGTGTCATAACTGTACAAACTACTTGGAAACTTTTTGGAGATTCAATTAATTTTCCATTCATTACAGTTCCATTATCTAGCATATCCCCAATATTAATTAAACAACAATTGAAAATTGGTTGTAGGAAATAGTCCATATCATGAAAGTGTAAAACACCTTCTTCATGTGCTTTTGTAATTTTTTCTGGTAATAAAATTCTTTTGGTTAAGTCTTTAGAAACTTCCCCTGCAATATAATCTCTTTGGGTAGAAGCTAAAACAGCATTTTTGTTAGAATTTTCTTCTAATAATTCTTTGTTTTGATTTTTAATTAACCCTAAAATAGATTCATCGGTTGTATTTGCCTTTCTTACTAGGGCTCTTGTGTAACGATAAATCATGTATTTTTTAGCAAGTTCAAACTTTTTTCGATCCATTAATTGTTGTTCAATAATGTCTTGGATGTCTTCTACTAAAATTCTCTTTTTATCAAGATCTTCGATATATTTAATAATTTGCTTAATTTCTTCTTTTGTAATTTTTTCTTTTCCTTTTACTTCATTGTTTGCTTTTTCAATTGCTGTTGCAATTTTTTCTCGATTATAATCAACTGCTCTTCCATCTCTTTTTATTACTTTCATTGCTTTATTTCCTCCCCCTAATTTCATTTTGTTATGTTCTTATTATATAAAAACTTTTGATGAATTCTGTTGCATTTGCAACAATTTTAAAAAATATTTTTTCTTTTTATTCGTAAGCTTTATATTTCTAAGAAAATTTAAAATATTACATTTTCATGACAAATTTTTTTTGTCGTTTTTTGTTGCAATAGCAAGGCTTTTAGTGTATAATCTTAACATAATAGAAACAGCTAGTTTTTGACAAACTTTTTCAAAATTTAACGTTGAAGGTAGGTTTTTCTATGGAGGTTTCAGATATTATTAATACTATTTCTTCTAATTGTGTTAAGATGCAAAAAAAATTTTTTCCAAAAGGTAGCATTATTACGACCTATATGGAAAAAAGAAGACAAATTTGTATCTTACTTTCTGGAAAAGCAGATTTAATTCGTTATGATTTAAATGGTAATAAAGATATTATTGATAATTTTAGTCAAAATGATATTTTTGGAGAAGCCTTCTACCCTGTTAATACAAATAATGAACTTTTTGTTTTAGCAACGGAAGAGTGTGAAGCTTTCTTGTTTTTATATGATGATATTCAAGTAAAATGTAAAACGAATTGTAAATTTCATGCTACTTTGGTCTCTTCTCTTTTAGATTTAATTTTGAATAAAACTATTCATCAAAATACGAGAATTGAAATTTTATCGAAAAGAACAATTCGAGAAAAATTGCTTAGTTATTTTTCTATTTTATCTAAAAAAAGTTTTAGTAAAAATATTACTCTTCCTTTTTCTTTAACTACTTTAGCTGATTATTTAAGTGTTGATAGAAGTGCCATGATGAGAGAAATAAAGAGTTTAATTGATGAAGGTTTCATTTTTAAAGAAGGAAATAAAATTAAGCTATTGTATTAGGATTTTAAACGAAAATGAAGTATTAAAAAATTAGAATATTGGTAAAGTAAAATAGAAAATAGTCTGCTATTTTTATAGTAGACTATTTTCTATTTTTATCTTATCCTATTTCAATGAGGCAAAAGGGCGTCCCTATTGTACAAATATTTAGACTTTTACCTGTTTTTTTCCTCCGTCCCCAAAAACAGTTTTTATTGTTCCATTGCTTTTTGGGCATAGCTATTGTTAATGACTTTCTCAAATGGTGCTCTTTGTTCTAGTTCTCCTGCTTCTTCCATAACGGTTTGTAGTAAATTATAAGATTCTTCTTTCATAACGGGATCTGTTTTCCATGCGTCAATGTCTTTATAACTTTGTAATACTTGTGCTAACAATTCCACATCGGTGTCTGGGAAGAAACTTTGTATTGCTTCTGCAACTTCTTGCATGCTATGTTCTGCTACCCATTTTTGTCCTTTATAGATGGCATTGGTGAATTTTTGAATAATATCGCTATTTTCTTCGATATAACTTTTGCTTGCAAAGTAAGCTGTGTATGGTATTTCACCAGAGGCTTCTCCAACAGATGCTACTACATAACCTTTTCCTGCTTGCTCTGTCATAGTTGCGGTTGGTTCAAATAAAGTTACATAGTCTGCGGTTCCTCCAGAAAAGGCTCCTGCCATTAGGTCAAATTTAATGCTATCATCTAAAATCAAGTCGGTTTGTGGGTTGATTCCATTTTGTTTTAGCACATATTCAAACGTCATGTATGGAACTCCCCCTTTTCTACCAGGAATGACAGTTTTCCCTTTTAAGTCTTGCCAACTAAAGTTGTCGGTTGGTTCACGGCTTACCAAGAAGGAACCATCTTTTTGTGTTAATTGAGCAAAAACTTCGCAATAGTCTTCTTTTCCTTCGTTATATACGTAAATTGATGCTTCTGGTCCTGCAAATCCAATGTCGCTTTGTCCTGCAAGTACTGCCGTCATTACTTTGTCTGCACCTTGCCCTGTGGTCATTTCAATTTCTAAACCTTCTTCTTCCATGAAGCCTTTAGCTATGGCAACATATTGTGGGGCATAAAAGACAGAACGTGTTACTTCATTTAATCGTATTTTGGTTAAAGAAGCAGTGGTGGTATCTTGTCTTGTTACAAAGTAGACAATCACTCCTGCTATGATAAGTACAATAATTAGTGCAATGATGAAATATTTTTTCACTTTTCTTTCTCCTTTCTTATTTTTTGAATGTTAAACATCATTCTTGTATATTGTATTCTGCTTTTTGTATAATGGTAACTTTGTGTTAGAAGATTTTTTCTTTTTTAACATAATCTGGTAATATGCTTTATGAAACCTCTATTAACTATTATAATATTGCAGATTAAATTAGAAGGAAAGGTATTTGATTACTAACTTTATTGTAAATAGAACATGTTCAAGTTTATATTGCTTGGTACAGAAGAATTAAATGTAAGAGGTATGTGAATTTTTTAAATAATCTGTAAAGTGCAAAAATAGAGACCTACATTGTAGGTCCCTACTTTAACAAGAAATATTTTATTGTGCTACTTCATCTGACGTTACCGTCTGGCTTGTTTCCTCTTCTGGCAGTTTAAGATTGTTTACAATGGGATATTCTTCATCAATGATGACCATTGTTCCTTCTTTTAACGATGCCTTGGTTGCTTCTAAGCCACGCAAAAATTCATAGAATTCCTTTCTTTCTTTGTTTCCATAGGCTTGCTGTATAATTTTCATATACTCTGCTTCGCCTTCTGCAATAATTGTCTTGGCTTTCTTTTCTGCATCAGATAGTACAACTCTTACTTGGTAGTCTACATCGTTCTGGATTTGCTGCGCATCGGATTGTCCTTCTGCTGTGTACTGTGCTGCAATCTTGTTTCTTTCGGAAATCATACGTTCATAGACTGCTGCTTTGTTATCAGATGGCAAGTCCAAAAGTTTCATCTCCACTTTAACGATGGTTATTCCATATTGATCCATAGCCTGATCGCCAAGTTTGCTTAATATAGCGTCTGAGAGAGTTCCATCTTTTCCTTGGATAACTTGCTCCTGCGTGATAGAAGATATTACGTTTTTCATTGCATTGTATACCGTAATATCAATTCTACTTTCAGCATTAGAGATGGAAGACTTTAACGTCTGATAGTAGGTCAGCGGATCTGAAATTTTCCATATTACGTAACAGTCTGCTATCATGGACTTTTTGTCTGATGTGATAACATCAGAAGATGCCAAATCGTACAACTGATCTTCCTTAGGAAGTGTAACAATCGATTGTATGAAAGGCGTTTTGAAGTACCAGCCGGCCTCTTCTTTGACCGTAACTACTTTTCCTAACTCTTTTACCAAGCCATATTCATCTTCTTGCAAAATGAATCTGCTGTTAAGGAAAATGATGATTCCAATTATAACTACAATGCCTGCTGTAATTTTTAACTTTACCTTCATATTAGTTTCCTCCCTGTGTTGCTGATGTTGTTCCTTTTGTAGCTGTATCCCCTTCTTGCACTATAATAGGCTTAATTTCAGAGTTGGTACCATTGATAATAATCTTTAGGTTTGGCATCAATTCTTCCATTGCTTCATAGTACATTCGAATTTTGGAAACGTCTGGATCTTTTTTGTACTCTTCATACATTGCGTTAAAGAGAGCTACTTCACCAGTTGCCTCATCAATTCGTTCCTGCTTCGTTGCTTCTGCCTCTTTGATAATGGCGTCTGCATCTGCATCTGCTTTGGGAATCTGCTCATTCTTGTATTGCCCGGCTTTATTGAGCATGCTATCTGCTTGCTGTTTCGCTGTTTCTACACCTTTAAAGGCTTGCGATACTTGTTCAGTAGGCGGTTCTGCATCTTGGATGGTAATATTAATAAGTGTTAACCCAGTTTTTGTATTTTGCAGTTCTCTTATAATATCTTCCTTGATGACAGATTGAATTTCGCTTTTCCCAGTTGTTAATACACTATCTACTGTGTAACTTCCAATAGTGTTTCGAATGGACGCTTGTGCAATATTTTTAAGCGTTTCTTCCGGATTTGATGCGCCATATAGATATAAAATGGGATCATCAATACGATATTCTACGTAGAAATCTACATTAACGAAGTTGAAATCTGATGTAATCATCAAACTATCTTCTACTTGCGTTTCTTCAGTGTCTTCTACGTAGCCTATTGCAAAGCCTTGAATGGTACTATCTAGTTTTTTGACTTTTTGAATAAAAGGTATCTTAAAGTGCACGCCCGTTCCAGAAACGGCTTCTGCTTTTCCAAAGGTGGTAACAACCGCTAAATTTTGCTCTCCAATGGTGTATATGGAAGAGAAAATTGTTGTTATTACAAAAAGGCCTAATAGAACTAGCCACGTAATTTTTTTCACCTTTTTTACCCTTTGGATATATTCGTCCAATTTCTGAACTTCGTTTTTAAGATCGTTTACTCTCCATTCATACGCTTGGTTTATTTGTATTTCCAGCTGTGTTTTTTTCTTCCGCAATACTTCATTTGTAACTGAAAAACCTATTACTACCATTGCTGCAATAAACAGAAAAATCAATAGTGCCAACATAACATTTTCCTCCTCTTTTTGCTTGTTTTCTTGTTACTTGCTAAAAAGTACTATTTAATACTTTCTATAGAAATCCTCCTTTCGAATTTTATCTTTTTTATTTTACCATATTATGTAGATTTTTTCAATGATTTTATGATTATTAATTTAATATATCTTTACACTTTATAACTAATTATACGCAAAGTAAGTAACTATATATAGAAAAATGAGCCTAAGTTTTTCTATAAAATAGAAATTTTAGGCTCACCATATTTACCTTTTTACAATTAATTTTTCTAACAAAACTACTGCTTGGTACATAATGTAAGCAACTACAGCAAGTATGACAACACTTGTCATTACTAAATCTAGTTGGAATACCTGCCCACCGTAAACGATTAGATAACCAAGTCCTGCTTTAGAAACTAAGAATTCTCCTGTAATAACCCCTACTAGAGATAAACCAATGTTGACTTTTAAGGAGTTAAAGAAGGTATGTGTGTTGGCAGGAATAATAATTCTGGTTAATATTTGAAATTTATTGGCATGAAAGGTTTTCGCCATTTTTATTAGTTCTTTATCGGTATTTAAGAATCCATTTAAAATTTCTAATATTGTAACAATTAAAGAAATGGCTAATGCCATTACAATAATGGCTGGCATGCCCGCTCCTACCCAAATAATGATAACCGGTCCGAAGCGCTACTTTTGGAAGGCTGTTTAGCACTACTAAAAATGGTTCTGCCACTTTTGATAGAAACCTTGACCACCACAGTAAAATAGCAATAATGGCCCCTAAAAAGGTTCCAAGTAAAAATCCAATTAAGGTTTCTAAGCAAGTTACTTTTAAATGTTCTAATAAATTATTGCTAGACAAATTAAAAAATGTTTTTACCATACGAGATGGCTGGCTCATAATGAAACTATCTATAATTCCTTGGTTTGCAAGTACTTCCCACAATACAATGATGCCAATAATAATACTAAATTGTACAACTTTGATGAGTATTTTTTCTCTTTTCTTCTTTTGTAAATATTTCTTTCTATCTTCTGATATCTTTATTTCTTTATCCATGTACATCTAGTCCTTTCCAAATGGTATCAAAATATTTACTAAATTTTGGACTTTCTCTGCAGTTTAAAGGAGTTCTCTTTTCCATTTCAAACTCGATTTTATGAATTTCTTTTACTACTGCTGGTCTATTACTTAACACAATGACTCTATCTGACATGCTAATGGCTTCTGAAATATCATGTGTTACCATTAAAGTTGTAATGTGTTCATTTTTTAAAATATCATAAATATCTTTTGTTACCATGATTCTTGTTTGATAATCTAGCGCAGAAAAGGCCTCGTCTAATAGTAGAATTTTGGGCTTTATGGCTAAGGTACGAATAAGCGCTGCTCTTTGCCTCATTCCTCCCGATAATTGGTTTGGATATTTGTCTTTGAATTCATATAAATTATATTTTTTTAGTAAGTTATCCACATATTCCACATTTTCCTTTGTTTTTTGGTTTCGTATTTCTAAGCCAAAAAGTGCATTTTTATAAATTGTAAGCCATTCTAAAAGACTATCTTTTTGTAGCATATAGCCGATTTCTCCGTCAATTTCTATCGTGCCAGAGCTTTTTTCTTCTAGTCCTGCAATAATGGAAAGTACCGTTGATTTTCCACAGCCACTTGGCCCAATTAAACTGACAAATTCCCCTTCTTCAATAGAAAAACTAATATCTTTTAATGCTTCTACTTCTCCATTTTCTGCTTGGTATTTTTTGCTTATGTTTTTTACTTTTAAAACTTCTTTCATCTTGCACCTACCTTTGTCTCTTTTTCGAAATGTCCCTTTGTTCCCTTTTTGGACGTCTCTTTATAAGATATTATGAGACATTTTGAAAAGATGTCCCTTTAGAAAACGTCCCCAAAGGGACATCTTTATATTACATTTTATGAAAACATATGTCGTTTGGTGCAAATCTTTCTTTTTTATATTCTTAATGTTTGCCCTGCATAAATTAGGTTTGGATTTTTGATTCGATTTAGTCTTACAATGGTTGCAATGCTAACTCCATATCTTCTAGAAATTGAATATAGCGTGTCTCCATATTGTATTTTATAAATGAGATGATTTAAATCATAACGATTGGTTGGAATGATGAGTCTTTGCCCTACATATATAAGATTGATATTTCTGATATTGTTTTCTTTTGCAATGGCAATGGCAGTGGTTCCAAATTCTGCTGCAATTTGGTCTAAAGTGTCCCCTCTTTGCACAATGTAAATGGTTTGACCAGAAGTTGAGTTTCCATCACTATCCATAGCTGTTTCTCCACTTGGTACAAGAAGTGTTGCTCCTGCATATATTAAGTTTGGATTGGCTATGTTATTCAGTTCTACTAACCTTGCTACTGTTGTATTATATTTGATGGCAAGTTCTGTTAGGGTGTCTCCTCGTTGAATGATAATTTCCATTGTTTTTCCTGCCGTTGGCTTATTTGTGTTTTCTGGAAGGGGAATTTCAGATGACGTGTTTAAAAAGATATCTTCTGTAAATTCATCTCTATCTACATAACCGTTAATTCCTGCAATTTCTCCTAAATCGGTATATTGCCAACCTACCCATGAATCCCAGTTTCCGTTTGGAGTAGGCTCTTGTACTTCATATTGTGCTACCCATAAAGGATAGTTTGTTAACTCTCCTCTAAACACACTAGATGCATTACTAGTGTCACTGTATATAACGACTTCTTTTCCACTTAAGTTTTCTACTGTTCTTACAAAGGTAAGTCCAATTTGATTGATTTCTTCTATGCTTAAGCTTCCAAAACTTTCAAAGTCCATGGCTAGTCTGCAGTCTGGTATTTTTCCTGCAATGGTAGAAACAAAGAAATTTGCCTCTGCTACGGCTTGTTGCTCACTTCTTGCTGTTAAGTAATGATAAAATCCTACTTTTAAGCCATTGGCTTTAGCGTTGGCATAATTTTGTTCAAAATAGGGGTCGACAAAATTGCTTCCTTCACTTGCTTTCATATATACAATTTGAATACCACTTTCTACTACTTGCGTATAATTGATATTTTCCTGCCAACCACTGACATCAATTCCTTGGTAGAGAGTAGGATTCGATGGGCCAAAAGCATAGACTGGTCCTACTAATATGTACATTGGGAAAATAAATACGATAAGACATACAAACCATCTTATTTTTTTCATATTCTCACTCCTTTACCCTATTCTATGAAGAAAAATAAGATATGTGATTTTACATGAAAAGAGACCTAAGAATTTTCTTAGGTCTCTTTTCTTTTATTTTTCTTTTTCTTCTCTTGCTTTTTTCGCAATTTCATACAAGTGATTTGCCTGATTCCGCATTTTTCCTTCTTCTACCTGACTAGCATGAGCCCAGCTAATGGTACAATAGAATTCCCCTTTACGCTGTGTAGGGTATTTTTCGACTACTTTTAAGCCGTCTCTTTTTAGCCGCTTTATGGTGGTTTTCCAAATAAATAAGCTCATTTCTGTTTCCCCATAACTTGCTGCATATTCCAACCGATCATCAATTGAAATTCTTTGCATCATGCGCTCCTCCTTGTTTTACCGTTGATAGATTGTTTGCCAAATTACAATAATCATTGTAATTTTAAAAAAGTTGATTTTATTATTTTACCATAATTCTTTTCTTATGTAAATACTTTTTTCTTATTTTATTGGGACATTTTTTATTTTTTTACACATATATTGAGATAGGTGATATTTTGAGACGAATTCAAGTGTTTTTATTAAATGGTATCTTACTCACCATAACTGGGCTAATTATGCGCAGTATTGGGATGTTTTTTAATGTTTATCTTTCGAATAAAATAGGAAGTGAAGCAATTGGCGTTTATCAATTGATGATGTCCGTTTATTTATTTGCTACTGTTCTTGCGAATTCTGGTATTCATTTAGCAACGACTCGTATTGTTTCTGAGCAAGAGGCTTTTGGCATGGAAGCTGGCATCAAAAAAGCCATGAAAAAATGTTTAACCTATAGTTTTGTGATGGGTTCTTTTGCCTGTTTTTTACTTTTTACTTTTGTCCCTTTTCTTACCACTGTTTGCTTGCATCATAAAATATCTCCCCTACCTTTGCGTATTTTAGCGCTTTCTCTTCCTTTTCTTGCTCTTTCTTCTAGTATGAATGGTTATTTTTCTGCCCTAAGAAAAGTGAAAAAGACAGTATATGCTCAAGTTTTAGAAGAATTTTGTAAAATTACGTTTATTTCCTTTTTTCTAAACTGTTTTTTTCCTTCTGGTTTAGAATATGCTTGCATTTCTTTAGTACTTGGAAGTTTTATTTCTGAATTTCTTTCTTTTTTATTTTTACTATTTTTATTTTTCAAGGATAAACGAAAATTAACCACTCCTAGTTTTAAGGATACGAATTATACCAAACAAATACTAAAAATTGCTTTGCCTATTTCTTTTACCTCTTATATCCGCTCAGGACTTTCTACTTTAAAGCAACTTCTTATTCCTATGCAATTAGAAAAATCTGGGCTTTCTTGTGAGAAAGCTCTTTCTTCGTATGGAACAATTCATGGAATGGTAATGCCACTTATTCTTTTTCCTTGTACGTTTATTTCTTCTTTTAGTACTCTTTTGATTCCAGAATTTTCTTACTTAAATGCAAAAAGAGAAGAACAGAAAATGCATTTTGCCTTTCACAAAATATTTCAATATTGCTTTGTCTTTTCTTTTTTAATTATGGGATTTTTTTGGTGCTTTGCACAAGAATTAAATCGCTATCTTTACCCTAACATAAAGATTGCTTTTTACATTAAACTATTAAGTCCTTTAATTGTGTTCATGTATCTTGACAATATTGTCGATAATATTTTAAAAGGTCTTGATAAACAAGTAAGTGTAATGGGAATTAATATTATTGATTTAGTTTCTAGTATTTGCCTCATTTATTTTTTGCTTCCATGGCAAGGAATAAAAGGCTATGTGATTGTTTTATTTGTGAGTGAAATCGTTAATGGACTTTTAAGTTTATGCCTTCTTATCAAACATACACATTTTAAGATAAATTTTATGGATTGGCTAATTAAGCCTTTCTTTAGTATTTTCTTTTTAAATATTATTTTTTCTTCTTTCTTTACAACAGATTCTTTTGCAGAGTTTTTAGTTTATGGTGGTATTTTTATTTTTCTTTATTTTGTTTTGCTTGTTTTATTTGGAACGTTTGTGAAAAGTAAATCAAGGTAAAGCGAAGGAGTTCATTCGAAAATGAAATAAAAAGGAGCACATCTCCTACTTAAAAAGCACACCAAGTCTACTTATTTAAGTAAACTTGGTGTGCTTCACTAAAATTAGAAATATTTTTGAACTACGTCTTTCATGCCTTCTTCATCCTCTAACTCATACGCTCTGAAAAATGCCTCACACATTTCTCCGGTTGGAAAAGTTGATAAATACTTTTCCTGTGTGTTAATTACACGATATTCAGACAACAAAGAATTTTGATAAATCCCCATTAGTGTTATAATTTCTTTCTGGCTGGTAATGATAATGGAAAACTGTTGTGCTTTCATTCTAATTAAGATTTCTCGTATTCGATCTTTTAGTCTTTCCATTTCCATTGACCAAAAGCGCATCTCGTATTTCAATTGTTTTTCTTGTTCCTGATACCATGCTTTGGTTTCTTCTAACTTTTCCTTTTTCTTCTTAAGCTCTTCTTCAGAAGATATTTGAGGAACATACTGCTCCCTTATTTGTTCTGCATTAGAGAAATCTTTTGATAGCTCAAGAATTTGAAGCAAGTTTTCTACTATTCTGAGTTCTTCGTAAGTAGAATACGTAGTTTCTAACGTATCTTCTTCTTTCTCTAGCCGCTTGACTTGGGAATATGCAATCGTAAAACTATTGCATAAACTTTTAAAATAACTTTGCAGTTTATACTCGTTCATTGTGCTATTCATCTTATTGTTCCTCCTTTAAAGTTATTTACTTCAACAATGGTTACATTCTTATCATATCATAGGTTTTTCTATCCTGCAAGTAAAATCGATGAATTTTATATTAAATTCCACCTTCTATTTATTACATTCCAGTTCACAATGTTCCAAAAAGCTTGAATATATTTGGGCCTTTCTGTTTTATATTGTAAATAATAAGAATGCTCCCACATGTCTAACACTAAGATAGGGAGACATCCCCATAGTGTTAAATCTTGATGTTTTTCACATTGTAAAATCTCTAGTTTATTCCATTGTGAAACCCATACTAATAAGCACCAGCCAGAAGCTTCTACATTTGTTGCAGCTGCTTCAAACTGTGCCTTAAAATTTTCAAAGCTTCCAAAATCTTTTGTCATTTGTTCTGTTAACAATAAACTTGGAGAAGTGTTTCTTTCTGGTCCTATATTTTCAAAGAATAATTCATGTAGGATAGCACCTGACCCAAAAAAACTTAAATTTTTTTCTAAGCATTTTATATTGGAAAAATCTCTCTTTTCTCTTGCTTCTTGCAATTGTTCTTGTGTTTTGTTGGTATTATCAACATAGCCTTTATACAAAATATTGTAATGTAGTCTTAAAGTTTCTTCTGAATAATATGGCTCTAAAGCATTGAAATGATATGGTAATTCTAGTATTTTTAACATTGTTTTCTTTTCCTCCTTTTCTACTTTATTCTTTGTTTCTTTATTTCATACCAATTATTTTTTCTTATGACGAGTATATTGTAAATTGTTTTGTTTTATATTATAATGATGATGAATTAATAAGGAGTTAAAGTTATGGAAAGAATTGCAATTTTATCGGATGTACATGGAAATATAACTGCACTTGAAACTGTTATGGCCGATATTGAAAAAAGAGGTATCTCCAAAATCTATTGTTTAGGCGATAGCGTTATTAAGTGTGCAAATCCTGACAAAGTAATTGATTTATTACGCGCCAAATGTGAAGTAATGCTTTTGGGCAATTGCGATGAAATTATTTGCCGACCTAATATTGAGCAAGGACGCTTTTGGAGCAGAGATAAAATTGGAGAAGAAAGGGCAAGTTATCTTTATCACTTACCTGTTTGTTATGAATTTACAATGAGTGGCCATCTGATTCGTCTTTTCCATGCCTCTCCTATGAGCTTAGAACATGTTTTTAATCCTATGTACCCAAATTCTGATACCATTTATTTTAATAAAATTATTACGAATCCCTATGATTTATTTCAAAATACAGAATTTATAGGAAAAACAGAACAGGATCCTGTTCCTGATATTGTTGGTTATGGTCATTTGCATACTCCTAATATTTATCGTTTTGGAAATAAGACTATTTTTAATGTTGGTAGCGTTGGTATTCCTGTAGAAATGATTAACGAAGGAGAGAAAAAGGACACTTCTAAATATTCTACCATGTCTTCTTATATGATTTTAGAAGGAGAATTAGATAGTAAAAACCTTTCTTCCATTTCATTTACTTTGGTTCGCCTTCCTTATGACATAGAAAAAGAAATCAAATATTTAGAAAAGTCAGACATGCCAAATAAAGAAATTATTATGCAATCTTTAAGGACAGCAAATCACTAATTGATGTTTTGTTGTATATGATATAATAAAGGATTTGATGGTAAATATGTTGCAAAATTATGAACAAGCAAAAGCACTTCTTGCTAATTATAAGCAAGAACATTTGCTAGCTTTCTATGATGAATTAAATGAAGAAGAAAAACAACTCTTAATCAATCAAATATTTCAAATTGATTTTGAAGAAATTTTTCGTTTATATGAGGCTTCTAAAATAGATGAAATGATTCCTCATCATAAGATTGAGCCTTTGCCTTATCTTGTAAAAAATCAATTATCTAAGCCAGAAATTATCTCCTATCAATCCATTGGAAAAAAAGTCATTTCTAGTGGTAAATATGCTGTTGTTACGTTAGCAGGGGGACAAGGAACAAGGCTTGGTTATAAAGGACCAAAGGGTACTTTTGAGTTGGATATTGTTCCTAAAAAATCTCTTTTTGAGATTTTATGCGATCGTTTAAAAGAAGCCAATGAAACTTATCATACTACAATTCCTTGGTATATTATGACGAGTCATTCAAATGATCAATTAACCAAAGAATTTTTTAAAGAAAAAAAATATTTTGGCTATCCAAAAGAATATATTTCCTTTTTTCAACAAGCAGAACTGCCTTTAATTGATGTTTCTGGTAATTTAATTTTAGAAGAAACATATAAAATTAAAGAAGCTTCCAATGGAAATGGAGATGTTTTTGCTTCCATGAAACGCCATAGAATTTTACAGAATATGAAACAAAAACAAATTGAATGGGTTTTCTTTTCTGGTGTGGATAATGTTACATTAGAAATTGTAGATCCTTTACTTTTAGGTTTAACTCTATTGCATAAAAATTTAGTTGCTTCTAAGAGTTTATTTAAGAAAGATGTGAATGATAAAGATTGGGTTTTTGCCAAGAAAAATGGAAAACCTTCCATTATGAATAGTTGTCATTTAACGGATACGATGAAAATTGCCAAAAATGAAGAAGGTAATTATTTATATCGTGAAATAAATATGCTAGCTCATCTATTTCATATTTCTGCTTTGGAGAAAGTTGCAGATAGTGCTCTTCCTTATCATAGGGCTTTTAAGAAAAATACCTTTGTTAACGAAGAAGGAATGAAGCAAGTCCCAGAAGATCCCAATACTTTCAAATTTGAAACCTTTATTTTTGATGCTTTTTCTTTCTTTGATAGTATTGAATTATTACGAGTCGAAAGAGAAGAGGAATTTGCCCCTATTAAAGATTTTACTAGTATTTATAATCCTGAGTCTGCAAAGGAATTATATGAAAGAAAATATCGTTTGAAATAGGTTAGTTTTGGATTGAATCAATTCATTTTTATAACTATTCTTTTATGAAAAATAATAGTTGTTTTAATAGAATTTTATCGTTAAATTATAATAATAAGTTTTAAAAACAAGTAATAAATTTAACATTAATTACTTGTTTTTTTGTCTATTTGACAATTTTTGATATTTTTCGACACTTTTTTATGTTATACTAAAGATAAATAGTAAATATTCCTTTTAAAAAATTTCTTTCTTACCATTTGTATTTTATTTTTATTTCTTATTTATTTTATTTCTGGTAAATTTGTGATATTTACTATCCATAAAATAAAAGCTATCTTTTTTCTAGCTTTTATTTTATTATTCAATTGCCTTTTTTATATGGTTAATTTGAATTTTATTTGTTTCGTATTTCACTTCTATAACATCTAAGCGAATATTGCTATTTTCTAATTGATGAAGATATAAATAATAACGAATTGCCATTTTTATATGATTTATTTTTCTTTTATCAATAGCTTCTAATGGTTGCCCATATTTGCTATTTTTTCTGGTTTTTACTTCTATAAAAACATATTCTTCTTTGTCTTTTGCAATAATATCAATTTCTCCGTGTCTTGTTTGAAAATTTCTTTCTAATATTTGATAGCCTTTTTGCTTTAACATTTTAGTTGCTATTTCTTCTCCTTCTTTTCCTGTTTTATGCCTTTTGTATTCCATTGTTTATTCTCCCTTAATAACAAATTCATTTCCTGGTATCGCTTGAATATAGCCTTTAATTTCCATAATAGTGAGCATTTGGTTGATATAAGAAATGGGCCTTTGTAACTTTTTTGCGATTTCATTACTGCTCATAGATTGGGATAATAATAGATGGTAAATTGGTTCATACTCTTTTTCTACTTTTCTTTTCGTTACTATCGTTTTCGTTTTTATACACGTTTGTTCTTGATTTTGTATTTTTTGCCTTTTTAAATTTCTTTCTGTATTTATTGATTCTTGTTTATTTTTATCTTCCACCTTTATGTGCAAATATTCTCCTAATTCTGATGCTTTTGTAAGTAACTTAGCACCTTTTTTGAGTAGGCGATTACAACCTACTCCATATGGATCTTCTATACTATGAGGAAGGCAAAATACTGGTTTTCCTTCTTCTAAAGCATACTTTGCGGTAATACTACTACCACTACGGTATTTTGCCTCTATTACAAGAACTGCGATAGAAAGTCCTGCAATAATACGGTTGCGAATAGGAAATGTCTGGCTATTTGGTTTTGTTTCTGGTGGGTATTCACTAATAATACAACCTCCGTTTTCTAAAATTTGTTCAAATAATAGAAAGTTTTCTTCTGGGAAAATATGCGAAAATCCTGAACCTAGTACAGCAATCGTTTTTCCATTTTCCTGCATAGCATATTGATGAGCAACCGAATCGATTCCTACAGCCAAACCGCTTACTACCGCAATGTTAGAACCAGAAATACTGTTAGAAAATAGGGCAGCATATTTTTTGCCATAATCGCTTGCTTTTCTACTCCCTACAATAGCAATACTAGGTTTATTTAGCAAAGAAATATTACCTAAAGCATAGAGTGTTTTAGGTGGTTGCTTGACCTTTTTTAATTTTTCTGGATATTCTTGGTCTGTTTGTTTTATTTGTTTGATTTTCATTTTAATTGTTTTTCCTCTTTTCCTATTTTTATTTATTTTCTTATTATGTTTTTTTGAATTCCTAAATTTTCTTTTCTTTTTTAGTTTTTTAGTAAATTTTTGTTTTTTGCTTTCTATTTTATGAAAGATTTTTTTTGACTATTTCCAGTATTTTTTATCTAAACTTCTATATTGAATGGCTTCTGCAATATGAGAAACTTCTATTTTTTCTTTGTTTTCTAAATCGGCAATGGTTCTTGCTACTTTTAAAATTCTTCCATACGCTCTTGCACTTAAGTGTAATTTATCAAATGCTTGTTTTAAAAGTTCACTTTCCATTTTTCCTAAAGCACAATATTTTTCTTGTAGTTTCGGTGTTAGCTCACTATTCGAATAAATTCCTTCTTCTTTATATCTTTCTAATTGCAACTTTCTTGCACGATTGACTCTTTCTTTTATTTGCTTAGAAGTTTCTTCTTTTTTCTCTTTTTCTAAATGTTGATATTCCACAGGTGCTACCTCTATTTGAATGTCTATTCTATCTAAAAGTGGACCACTAATTTTAGATAAATATTGATGAATGGCTTGTGGACGGCAACTACACTGTTTTTGCTTCGAGCCATAAAAACCACACGGACACGGATTCATAGAAGCTACTAGCATAAAGTTACAAGGATAGGTTAAAGTACTAGTAATTCGACTAATTGTTACCTTTTTATCTTCTAATGGTCCTCTCATGACTTCTAACGTATTTTTGTGAAACTCGGGAAGTTCATCTAAAAATAGTACACCATTATGAGCTAAGCTAATTTCGCCTGGTTTTGGAACTCTACCACCACCAACTAAAGAAACACTAGAAATAGTGTGGTGTGGAGCACGAAAAGGCCTTGTTGTAATAAAGGGATTTTCTTTGCTTAATATGCCTGCTACACTATGAATTTTTGTTGTTTCTAATGCTTCTTCGAAGCTTAAGTCTGGTAAAATAGAAGGAATTCTTCTTGCCATCATGGTTTTTCCGTGAACCGCGGATTTCCAATTAAAAGTAGATTATGATTTCCAGCAGCGGCTACTTCAATGGCTCTTTTAATATTTTCTTGCCCTTTTACTTCACAAAAGTCAAATTTGTTTTCTTCTTCATTTTGAGATAATTCTTCTATTTCTATTTGATAGGGTTCAATTTCTTCTCTATGATTTAAATATTCTACTACTTGATATAAATTTTTGGCACCAATAATTTGAATTCCTTTTACGACTGCCGCTTCTTTCACATTTTGTATAGGCACTACTATTTTTTGAATTCCTAATTTTTGAGCTTCAATGCACATAGGTAAAATTCCATGAATTTGATTTAAACTTCCATCTAAAGATAATTCCCCTAGAAAAGCAATATGTTCTAACTTACTTTGGTCTATTTCTTCCAAACATGTTAAAATCCCAATTGCAATGGGCAAATCAAAAAAGGAACCTTCTTTCTTGGTATCGGCCGGTGCTAAATTGATAACAATCTTTCTACTTAATAATTCATATCCTGAATTTTTGATTGCTGTTTTTACTCGTTCTTTGGATTCTCTTACACTAGTATCGGGAAGTCCGCACAATTTCCCATGCAGGAATACCGGAAGAGACATCTACTTGCACAAAAACAAGATAGCCGTCTAATCCACTTAGCGACATACTTTTTACAATAGATAACATATTTCCTCTTTTCTTTTTTGGAATTATTTTTTGGAATAAAATAAATTGAATTTTTATTGAAATGAATTTGATTTGATAAAATCTATATTAGATATATCACGAATGTGTTATTTTTGCAAGCTTTTTTCATCGTCAAATGTTGACAAAATTCTACTAAATAGTAAATTGTATTGTCGATAATAAAATAAAAAATTCCGCTATAGCGGAATTTTTTTAAGTTATTTCTTATTTTTTATTATAATTGCACTATTTTCTTTAGAATATCGTAAACTTTATGAATAGGAAGGCCCATTACTGTAGCATAATTTCCATGAATTTTTTCAATAAATACCATAAATTCACCTTGCACTGCATAAGCCCCTGCTTTATCCATTGCCTTGCCTGTTTGAATCCATTTTTTTATTTCTTCTTTTGTCATATTTTTAAAGTATACTTCTGTCATATCGTAGGTAATATGTTCTTCATATATTCCCTCTTTTTCGACTAGTATTGCTAATCCTGTTATGACTTGATGTTTTGCATTTTTTAACTCTTCTAACATTTGAAAAGCTTCTTCTTCATTTTTTGGCTTTCCATAGATTTTGTTATTTTTGATTACCATGGTATCCGAACCAATAACAATTCTATCGCCTACAGTTTTATCAAATACTATTTTTGCTTTTTGGTAAGATAATTTCTTTGCTTGCTCTTCTATGGTTAGGTTTTCCTCTAATGTTTCGTCTGCGTCGCTTACTATCACTTCATATGGCAGGTTTAATAAATCCAATAATTCTTTTCTTCTTGGTGATTTGGATGCTAATATAATTTTCATGGTTACTCCTTATACTTATTTATTCTTTGTTTTTATTTTCATATAAAAATTATTCTTTATCATTATTCAATTCATAGTTAGAAAAAATTAATTCTGTTGATTTAAAACTTTTTTTAGGATTAATCGTTCTAATGAACTCTCCAGCTTTATATTTTTTTAATTTACCATATATGTTATTTGCATTCTTTGAATCTGTCATTGAAATTATATATTTAGAATGTTTTAATTTAGACATTAAATTAACAAACTGTTCGTGATTAAAACTGTCTTTCGTGTATAGTTCTTGCTTTTGATTTACTATATCATCTTCTGGTAAGTAAGGTGGATCACAATATATAAAGGAATTATCAAGTATTTCTTTCTCTTTTAGTATATTGAAAAAGTCTTGATATCCTAAATTATAAAATTCAACATTCTGTATTAAATTAGAAATATTTTTTAAATTATCATAATCAACTTTTATATATTCTTTTTTACCAAAAGGTACATTAAATTTTCCCTTGCTATTTTCCCTATATACTCCGTTAAATCCCGTCTTCATCAAGAAAAAGAAATATACTGTTTTTATTTTTCTATCATAATGATTGAATTTTTCTCTTACTTTATAATAATATTCTTTTTTTGAGTTAAGATCTTTTAATGAGTTATATTCTTTTTCTATTATCAATATCTGTTTCTTTAAATATTGATAATCTTCTTTTAATAATTTATAAAAATTAATAATATTACTATTAATATCATTTACAACTATTTTATTGAATTTAAATTCTTCTATATTATTAAGTAAATTAATCAATACTATACCGAGAGCCTAAAAATGGCTCAATGTAGCTTGATTTATTTTTATCAAATGATTCTAATATTTCATTTAATAATCTCTTTTTTGAACCGGCCCAACGTATTGGAGCTAAAATTACTTGACTTTTCATTTGTTTCCCTTTCAAGACAATTTTATAATTAACTTATATCATTAATAATAAATAATTTCAATATATTGCCCTGAATTTAATTTTTTTGAATTAATTTTTATTCAAATTTTCCTTTATCATTTTTTCCATTTGCTCATATACATAATTATATATATCTTCTTGTGAAGCTGTATCAATTAATCTTACACTACCATATAAAGATAATTTTTTTGTTATTTCTGAATAAATTGTTCCTTTGCCATCATTATATTTTATTTTGTCAACATCTATCATATCCTTATATTTTTCAACTAAATCTTTTTCTGCTTTTAAAGCCCCTAAAACTATATTTTTTTCACTCGAATTAGCCCTCCAACTTAATGTTCTGAATCTTTCAGGATTTTCTATTACAAACTTTGTTAAATAATATTTATCTTCTTGTTCTTCATCAACAGATAATTCAACCCTAAAGAAACATCTGGCTAATACATTAAAAAATATTCCTCTTCTTTTTCCTTGTTTAAATAGCCAATGATCTTCAAACGTAGTTTTAGAATTAATTTTCATAGCTTGTAAAGCAGCTTTGTATCCTATAGTGAAATTAAACCAACACCAAAACCTTTCATCTGTCAATATATATCTTGGTAAATCTTTTAATGCTTCATATATCATTATAGAATTTTGATAGTCAACATGATCATAGTTGTCATCTGTTAATAAATTAATGTCCTCTATTTTATATTTTTTCTCTTCAAATAGTTCCCCTTTATATATTAATTTTAACCAATTTGAATTGTTTTTTTCCTTTTTTAAATATTCTGTAACTTCATCACTATTTTTATATAATGTTTCTAATGCATCATCTGTCATAAATGAAATATTAATTTTATTCATCTTCTTCACCTCCATACTGCTTTCTCATAGAGATATTAAACAAGTCTTTTATTCCATTTAATACTCCGTTATTAAGTAATTTTTGAGATAATATAGGAATATTTAAGGTTTTAAATGTCTCTTCTGTAAGTTCAATTCCATATTGAGCTTTATATGCATTTTTGACTGAAACAAACCATGTATAATTCATTTCTACTACATCAAGATCATATTGCTCTGATAAAATGTTATCTTGAAACTCTTTTAAGCAATATGTTAATGCCGGAATGGCAAGCATTGTAAAGAAAATATTTTGAAAATTATCATTTTTCCTTAAAGTATCATAATATACGAATTCTTCTTCTGGCAAACTAATTACAATTTTTCTGGCTTTCATTTCTACTGTCATTGTTTCTATAGAATTACTTCTAATCACTTGAAATATAGATGCTACTTTTCTATCCATACTTTCATCATAATCAATTATAGTTGTAAAACCATCATCAATAGCAATAATATCATTTTTTTCTATTTCAAAACTATAGCCTTGATAATCATCCAAGAAGTCATTGTCTTTATAATCTGAGATATTTCTTTTTGCATATAAATAACAGGATATTACAACTTTATCCCTTAAGTCTCCAATATTAATTTTAATTGTTTGGGGTTCAAGTGTTATTTCATACATTTTTCTAAAAACTGTTGTTGAACACTCAATGATTAATCCTGCTCCTATATATCCTTCGCTCATAAGTCTTTTTATATATTCATTGTTGATATCAATACATGTATTTTCTAAAATATAATTTTGTCCATCATTCTTATCTTCATATTTGAATTCATAAATTGTATCTTTGAAACAACTTTTTAAAATATTGTTATTAATTGTAGGATAAGGAAATAGTTTATTACCTATTTGCATATAATTTCACCTCACATCTATAATAATCTCTTAAATCTGTTTTTAATTCTATTTTTGTTTTTCCAGGTAGTATCTTAAATTTTACAGCTTTTCCGTGATCAATTTCTGATTTCTGTCCATTAACGAGGCATCTTTCAATATTAGCTATATACTGATTATCTGCATCATCAAAATAATACATTTCTATTTCACAATCCGATTCATTGTAATTTGAATCTATGCATAGTATATATTCTCCATTATTTTTATCAGATACAAAAAATATTTTTTTCATGTCTGTCAAAGCTATATGTTTTAGGATATCTTTATCCCCTTCTTCAGAACTTCCTTGTCTATCACTTGATTCGTGTGGATCTCCTTCTCCACCATTATTACTTCCTGATGGAACCGGAGAATCATCTCCTTCTTCATCATGACTACCTATATCAGGTATAATACCTTCTAAGTCTTCTGATTCCTTGATTGGATTTTTATCAAACTTTTTATTGTTTACTTTTTTTATAATTACAGGATTATCTTTTATTGTCAGATTCTCCTGTTGTCCACTATCTTGATCTAAGCCATCAAAATGGCTCTCTGGTAAATAATCGCCTGCTCCCTCTATATCAAGTTTTTCTGTTTCACTTGTTGATAATACTTCGACAACAAAATCAATAATTGAATTTTTCAAATTGAGGATTACATTTCTAATTTCATTTCTTAAAGAACCCTCTTCTTTTCTATTTGGTTCCCAATCAGTATGTTGAGGATTTTCTATATCTTTCAATAGTTCATTTAAAGTATTATCTTGTATGATACACATAGCTGAACATGGTATTGTTGAAATATTAGGGAATATTTTTATTTTCATATATGGATATCTTATCATCGTGCAGCTATTAGTTGCTATTTCTGATTCTTCTTTACTAAAACTTTTAGCAAGAACTTTCACTTTCCCGTATTCTAGAATATCAATTTCCTTTGTAAATACTCCTTCAGATTCATTTATTAATATGTATTGAGAAATAATACTTTTTCTCAACGATTTAATAATTAATTCTTCTTTGTCTATTATTTCTTTTAAATTTTCTTTATTAACAATTATATCACTTATTTTTATTTCAAGCTCTCCATAATATATTGCGACTAAAAAGCTATCTAATAACATTGACAGAATTTGTTGTTTCCAATTATTTTCAGCTTTAAATCCCATAATATATAAATCTGTTCCATATGTATCTCTGCAAAAGTTTTCATCTAAATTTAATTGCTTGTCCATAGGTTCATTTTTATCATTTACTCCATAATAACCAATTCCCATTGTCAACTCATCTGTGTCTGGCATTGGCGCAGAACAAAGCTTTGAAATCCCTAAAAATTGTTTTTTGCCATCATTTGCATATGTAGAATAAAAAACGGTATTAAATGCACTAGCAACAAATGATGCATATTTTCCTATTCCTTTTGATCCTCCTGTAGTACCTATTTTATCTGTCACTCCACTTCCTTTAGTTAATAAATAAAATTTTTCTCCATATAAACCGGTAGTATTAAAATCACTAATTCTTAGACATGTTATTACATCTTTATTGATAGCTTTACTCATATTACTTAATTGATCATATTCTTTTTTATTGTTTTTTTTATATTCTTTACAATTTTCAATTTCTGCTCTTAATCTGTCATACCCTGGTATTGCTTCTTTATTTATTTCAAAAGTTTTAAATTCTAATATTACTTTATTTTTTCCGTGTTCTTTTGCATCTATGGAGTTTTGGCATGATTCTCTTGCCAATGAAGCAATTGGATCTTTTTTGAATGTTTCCATATCAGCTGTATCTAATCCATTTTTATTTGTATAGTTATTTCCGACAAACCTCCAACTTTCTTTAACATTCATTAATTTACCCTCCTTATTATAAATTCTGTAGTATCATAAAATCTTTCTGTATTTTCTATTTCATATTCATCTTTAAAATAACTTCTTATTATTCCTACTAATAGATATTTATTCCAAGCTCTATCTAATTTTGGTAGCATAAAATATCCATTAAATTCTTCTGTTTTAAAATCACTATTTTTTAGTACTAAATCTAGTAATTCTTTAATTTTTAATAAGTTGTCTTCTGAAATATTAAATTTATCTTTTCTAATCATACTATCTTTGCTTATTTGGACATATTCATCACTTAAATCCTCCATAAAAGACATATAACTACATAATCCTCTAATGTTCATTTTGTAGATATAATTTTTTATATCTGTGTAATTAAATTTTTCAAATCTACTAACATATTCTTTAATTAATAAATATGATGATGTTGTACAGTCTTCTTGTAAACTAATGATAGGTCTGCTATAAAAGTAATCATCTTTGAATAAGTATTGTATGATAGAAAATAATTCAAAGTCTCCAAACTTTGCTGTAATATGTAATTTGTTAAATAATTCTTTATTCAATATATATAAATTAGCATATATTTTTTTTGCCGTTAGTATTTTTGAATTTAACTTTTTAAATAAGTTATTTATAAATTGTTTTAATTCATTTTCTGTTTCTTTTGATATTTCTAATTTATCTATGTAAATATATGTTTTTGGGCTGAGAATTATTAAGCCATTCTTTTCTTCTGCTCTTGCATAATTTTCATAACTATATTCTTTTAATCCCGGTATTTTTCCTCTAACATCATCTATCGTAAATTCACCTTTAAAGGATTTAAATATTCCTTTCATAATATCGTATGTAGTAATATTCTCTGATGAATTTGTATTTATAAAATCCCTTCTTGTACTAAACTCTTGTGGTAACCTTTCATCAATTAATCCCTTTAAATAAAATCTATTTTTAATATTTAATTTTTGCAATTCACTTTTAAATTTTTCATAAATTAAACTATATGAAATGATTGGTGAATTTTTTATAATAAATTGTATTATTTCTTCTAATAATTTTTCTGATAAAACAACGCAATATTTTCTTGCTTTATATGTTCCTCTATCAATCTGTACAAAATCATTTCTATCAATCATTGTTTGAATTGAATGCATTGAAGAGATCTCTATGTCTCCATATTTTTCTTTTATTATTTTTAACAATTTATTATAATCTTCTTTCTTTCCTACATTATATCCATTTATAAAATTCTCTTCTATTTCATTCATATAAATTGAACTTATATTGACTGATTTTTTTACTAAAACTTTGTCTTGGTATATTTTATAATTGTTCTCTATTATATGACTTTGAACTTTATTATAATAAATTTTTTCTTTTATAGGAATTACATCTTTTAGTTCCTCTTTTGCTTCTTCTATAATTTTATCTATATCAATTTCTTTACTATCATAAATAATTCCATATTCTTCATTATATTTAATTCTACTATCTGAAGAATTAAATGCTATTATCAAATTTCTAGATACAACATTATTATTAATATATTTAATAAAATCTTCACTAGTTATAAAAGACATTTGCTCCTTGTTTATATCATTATAAAAACAATTGATTAGTATTTGTTTTTCTTTCATACTATCTAATATTTTTTGTGTTGCTTTTTTTTCTATCTGTCTGATTCTTTCTCTTGTCAAGTTAAATTCTCGTCCTATTTCTGCTAATGTACTTTTTTTATTAGCTAGCTCAAATCTTTTCTCTAGTACCTTATTCCAATCTTCTTTTATTATTTTACTAAATATTTCTTCTAGATCAATTATTATATCTTTTTTAGATATAGCATATTTATTTAAGGCTTTAATAAAATTATCGATATTATCACAAAATACGCATATTAATATTTTTATTGGTACATGTTTTAAATTTTTAATAGTGAAAATATTATTAAAAATTAAAAAACTCATTTGCTCTTGTTTTAAATTCAATGCTGAAATTTCAATTATATCAAAAAGATTTGGTATTTTCGCCAACTTATAATCAATTGCTCTATAAATTTTATAATAATCTTTTAAAATATAAAAATATTTATACAACAAGACATACTTTTTTAATATGGTTAAATTATTACTATAACAATAAAATATTATAAATTTTTTTAATTTTTGAAAAAACGGTATTGTTTTATCCATGACTTCTTTTTCTAACCTACTATACAAATTTCTTTTATCTATATTTTCATAGTTCATAATGTCTTGTTGGTATTCTTTTGCTTTACTATAAAGTTCCATTTCTTCATCATTTATATTTAATACGAAACTTTTTCCTTTAGAAATAAAATGGCATTCACAAAATTTTAACACTTTATTATTTTTTATGTTCTTTTTACCATATAAATTTTCAAGAGTACTTGCTACCATTTCTTTATTAAATTCATATTTTTCAATTAATTGCATTTTTAAATAAAATAATACAAAATCTTCTTCATAAATTAATACATCTTCTATTCCTTTTAATTTACCAGCAAAAAACAAATCACAAATCATAATTCAAATCTCTTTTTTTCTTTCTTCATATCGTTTTCAAAAACATTTCGCTGATTATCTATCTCTTTTTGTATAGCATCAAAAATAGCTTCTATTTGTTCATTTGTATATTCATAAAACGATGTATTAGTTAAATTATGTAGTTTTGAAATAGATTCAATTATTTTATTTGTTCTTTTTTCAGCAATTCTTTTAAAATTATCTTTTTTATTATCCATATTTTTTTCCTTTCGACAAAATTCTACTACATTTAATAATAATTGTCAAATATTTTAAAAATATTTGACAATTATTATCCTCTATTTTCTTTTAAATTTATAAATTTTCGTTTTCTTCTGAATGACTCTGGAGATAAGACTCTGATTACTCACCTTCGGGTTATGAGGCGAGTTTGACTGATTTTTGTAATTCAGTGATAATTAGGGTTTTAGCTGGTATTTATATACCTTTGGGTATTTTGCCTTACAGAACATTTGTGTTTTTTAGGTTGATTTTTGAGAGTTTGTTTCCCAAATTTTTCCCAACTAAAAATACACGAATGTTTGGTAATTTTAAACTTTAATTTGGAGGTTATTTTATATGAATAATTTTAGAAATGTTAATAATGATATTTTAAAAGACTGGTTAGAATTTAGAGAGTCTACTGGATTAGCTTATACTGATGATGAAGATAAAAAACATTCTATCTATTTTGATGAAATTTCTGAAAGAATTTTAAATAATGTTCCAGGAGATAGCATTGAATATGTTAAGGAACAATTAGATTTACTTGATAAGAATTTTCTTGATTATGTTACATATTGGAATGAGAAGTATTATAGGAACGGGTTTTGTGATGGAGTACAGTTGATTGGTGGGTGTCAAAAAGAATAATTATATTAATATTAAATGTTAAATATTTAATGTAATCTTTTATAAAATAATTATCGTACACATCAATTTTCCTTTTAAAATAGAAAGTAGGATATAGCTTGTCTAGAGCTTATCCTACTTTTTTATAATTCCAATTTCTCATCAAAAATTACCATACTATGAATTATCTGTTCCAATATAAATAATTCTAAATAATCATAATCTTTTTTTGTATCAATTTTATTTAAAGCATTTATATATCTAGGCTTATCTTCCATCTTAATATATATAGGAGGAATATTTTTTAGTCTTAATAACCATAATAATATTCCTCTACAACATCTTCCATTTCCATCTTCTAATGGATGTATTACAGTTAATCTATAATGAATCTTTAATGCCTCTAATATATATTCGTGTAAAGTTAATGTATCTTTATTTTTAACCAAATCATTAATTCTGTCTCCTACTTTTATTAATTCTTGTGGAACTAATTTATAATCAACTGTGCTTATTTCAGCTCCATTAATCATATTATTGCTTTGTCTTGGAAATAGCATTTCGTTGCCAAAAGGTGTATATTTATATAATGTTTTTTGTAATTTAGACAATTTCCATACATCAATTCTATCTTCAGTGCTTAATACATAGTCTAGCATTTCAATATTTCCTAAAGCCTCTAAAACATTTCTATCTTTATCATTTTGGTATTTTGAAAAGTCATTATTTAGCCTTATATCTGCTAAAATATAATTTAATTTTTCCTTGCTTATCTCTACTCCCTCTAGCCTATTTTCATTTAACACTAAAAATTGTTTGAATTTTATAGTAGTAGCTACGTTTTCTTTTGGTCTAGCATAACAATAAAAATCTATAATTTCTCTAGTTAATTTTAGGTTATTCTTTATTCCAAATTCTTCTCTTAATTTTTCTGGTTTTATCTTTGCAATTTTCTTTTTTAGTGCTTTACTATCTGTATCGCCATCAATTTTATGTAATTTGTATGCAATATTAAATACACAACTTTCAAAGCTAACACCAAAATATTCTGACACATATATTACTTTTTCTAAATCAATATATCCTTTATAATTTATATATTTATTTACTTGTTCTTTTAATTCTTCAATTGGCATTAATAAACATGCTGCAAAATTGTCTGCAAATTTCTCCATAGGATTCTTTTTTCCACTTATAGGACATATAATTGCATTGTTTTTATCTTTAATACAATGACATATTTCATGCGCGGCTGTGAATCTTTGTCTATATAATGATCTATTAAAATTTATACCAACAACATCAATGTCATCTTCATTTCTCGCTGGTATATATAACCCTTCTAAATTTTTAAAATTTCTTATTACTAGTTTTATGTCTAAACTTTTTAAAATCTTAAAAGGATTTATTGGAAACTCTAATTTTCCAATTTCCTTTTCATACTGTTTTAATATAGCATTTGCTAATAATTCTGGAGAAGAAAAGTAATTTGAATAATCTAATTCTTTATTCATTAAGTTTTTTATCCTTATACATTTTTTTAAACTTAATTAAGTTAATTATTTCCTCTTGATCTTCTTTTGACAATTCACTAAATGATCTTGCAAACATTGGTATATCTTTCTCTTTCTTTTCTCCTTCTAGCAATTCTTCCATGGTCCAGCCATATATTTTGGAAAATTTAGATAATTCTTCAGCAGAAACCTTTCTTGTCCCTGCTTCAATATTAGTTATAATTACTCTAGATACTTCCATTAATTTTGCAACATCATCTTGTGTTAGTCCTAAATATTCTCTTGCTCTTTTTAATCTTGTACCTAGCTCATTCATTTTTATCACTCCTTTTCTAATATATTATACTCTTTTTTGTAATAAAATACAACATTTTTTGTAATATTTTGTTACTTTTTTATTTTATTATATTCCCATTCTTCATATTTCTTTTTGTAATTTCTCTCATCACTTGCTAATATTTCCGTGCCATCATCAAAAATAATTAAGATTTTACTGAAATCTTGTCCTCCAAAATGTAAATAATCTTTTCCTCCATCTACATAACAATTTTCGCATTTACAGTTTACTAAATTATGTCTATATTTTGATTCAATAATTTCATTACAATTTAAACATTTTATTTTCATACATAACCACCTTCACAATATTTTATATCATACTTTACATTCATTTACAATAAATATGATTTTCATTCATATACTTACTTAATGTATTCCTATGTACATTTAAAATTTTTGCAATTTGTATCTTTGGAATACCTTTATTTAATAAATCCTTTATTAGATTATCTTTTCCAGATAATTTATAATAATTTGATTTTTTTCCTTTTGGTCTACCTAAAGTTATTCCTTCTGCTTTCTTTTTTACTAAGGCTTCTTTTGTCCTTTGGCTAATTAAATTTCTTTCAATTTCTGCACTCAATCCAAACGCAAATGCTAACACCTTTGAAGTCAAATCATCTCCTAATCTATAATTATCTTTTATTGTCCAAACTTTTATTTCTCTTTCCATACAGTAATTTAATATAGACATAATCATGAACATATTTCTACCCAACCTAGATAATTCTGCACAAATCAAAATATCATCTTTTTTTAGCTTATTTAATAACTTTCCTAACTTTCTTTGATCAATTTTTTTAGTCCCTGATATTGTCTCTTCTATCCATGCACCTACAATCATCCCCCTTTCTTTACAATAATTTTCAATTTCAAACCTTTGGTTTTCTACATTTTGTTTATCTGTACTTACTCTTATATATCCATATATCATAAATACCACCTCCTATGCTTATTATATACGACCGATTTTAAGAGGCAGAGATATAAAGAGATATTCTTTTGAATTTGAAAAATT
>CANQTK010000014.1 GCA_947626735.1 uncultured Clostridia bacterium | reverse complement strand
TAATAATTGATATTATAAAAACAGCACAAAGTAAAATAGTAATAATAGATAATTATATAGATGATACTATTCTTAAAATGCTACAAAAGAAAAATAAAAATGTCCAAGCAATTATTTTAACTTCACAAAATTGTAATCTAACAAAACTAGATATTAAGAAGTTTAATGAGCAATATGGGACACTAAAAATAGCACGAACAGATAAATTCCATGATAGATTTATTATTATAGATAATAAAGAGCTTTATCATTGTGGAGCTTCACTCAAAGACTTGGGGAAAAAATGTTTTGGAATTAACAAAATAGAAGGAATAGATTTTATAGAAAATATAAATAAAATAATTAATTTTTAGTACCTTTATATTTAAGTATTTTAATTTTTTTCTGTGTTGTAGTATAATAATTTTGTCAATAGTAATTTATTAATAAGATTAAATTGTCGATTATAAGAAAAATCTCTTATTTATAATAATTGAGGTGCGCTATGTATAATAAAGAAGAAATACTACAAAAAGTTGAAATTTTATATAATTTATGGAAAAATGGTAAGCTTGGTGGCGAAGTTATGCCTGAAGATGCAAATCCACATTTAGAAAAATCATCGATAGAAAATTATCTTTATTTTACATTACCTATGGCTTTGAATTATCAGAGAAATTCATATAAATTATGGCAAAGTGCGTTAGAGACATATAATGATAAAGAGACAAAATTTGTATTTAAACCTAAAAAATGTTTAGAAAAATCTTTTGAAGAAGTACAAAGAGCACTTATAAAATATAAGATAGCATTACAAAAACAAAAGCAAACTGAAATATGGTTATCATTATGCAAAACATTTGTAGAATTATACGATGGAGACATTAGAAAAATGTTTGACCAATTAGATAATGATGTTGATAAAATAAGAAATTTTATTCAAAAAGAAAATAAAAAGAAATTTCCTTATTTATCTGGAACAAAAATATGTAACTATTGGTTATATGTAATATATCAATATACTGATAGAAAATATAAAAATATTGAACACCTAACAGTTGCACCAGATACACATGTAATTCAAGCAACACACAAATTAGGACTAATAAGTGATGAAGAATTAAATAAAAATGATGTTCCACTCATAGTAGTTGATAGATGGAATGAATTATTTAAAGAAACGAAATACAAACCAATAGATATACATACGCCTTTATGGTTATGGAGTAGGAATGGTTTCAAGGAGGTAAAGTAATGAAAGTATTATTTGCAACAACAAATCCAGCAAAAATTAAAAAATATGCAGCAAAACTAAAAGAAAGAAATATAGAAGTATTAACCATCAAAGACTTAGGAGTAAATATAAAGCCAAAAGAAACAGGAAAAAATGCAATAGAAAATGCATATATAAAGGCAAAAGCATATTATGATGAAACAAAAATAACAACAATAGGAATGGATAATAATTTATATAAAGAATACAAAAAACAATGGAATTTTATTATTTTCCATTGTTTTTTACGTTTCAAATGCCTATTTTCCTAAGAAAATTCACATAAAACCTTGAAAAAGTAACTAAAATGTAATATAATTGTAATATAGGCTTGAAAATAAAAAGTAAAGCGTAAAAGATTTATTTCCGTAACTACTAAAAAATAGCAAAATGAAAACAGGAAAAATACTGGCAAATATTGCTATTGACGAATGGGAAAAAGGTCTTTAAAATAAAATATAGATAACTATATCAAAAAATAAAAGGATGGTAAAATTATGAATTGGAGAAAACATTTATTATCTAAATTAGCAATGGGAGTAACGATAGTAGGGATACTTTCTACAAGTTGTGTTTCACACGCTACTATAACAAGTCCAGGAAAATATCTAAAAATGGACAATCCAACCTATCGTAATTCTGGTTATGCTTATCAAGTAGGAATAGAAACAGAAAACCACGGAACGAAAGAAAACTTACATATGTGGAAAATATATGAATATAATAGTGACCAGTATAATGTAAAGCAAACTAACACGAATTCGACCTTTTATTGTTTGAGAATGGGAGTTGGTTTTGGTTCTGCTAATGGAAGTGACACACATGGAAGAAATTATACAAAATATGCTGATATGAAGAAACCAGCTAACGGTACAGACGAAGGTATTATAAATGCATATAAACAAACCTTAGCAAATAATAAGGAGGAAAATTATAATTCACTTGTATGGTTATTAGATCATTGCTATGTTCCAACAAAACAAGCAGAAGAAACAGCAAAAGAATACAAACAACAATTATTAACAAATGCTCATATTCCTCAAACTAGTATTTTATTTAATGAAACCTATAAAGAAATTAGCGATGACTTAATAGATATTGTACAACAATTAGCGATTTGGCATTTTACTAATGCAAATAGTGAATATGATACAGATATCTTAACAGCAGTGCAAATAAGTGAAAAAGAAAAAGCAGCAAACCATTATCAAGATATAGGCGATTTTTTTGATGGAAAAAGTGATATCCACGGAGATGCAAGTTGGGAATTATTAGATGAATTAGACCAATTATATACTTATTTAATTGATGCTGCAGAAAAGAATAAAAGTACATCATCAAGTCTTACTGCAACTAATCCAATTCATTTAACGAAAGATTCAGCAAAATTAGAGAAAAAGCAAAGCAATGGTAAAACTTACTATATCGCAGGTCCTTATACAATAACAGAAAATAATGCTAATATTGTTTATACAATAGAGGGAAAATTAACAGGTTCAGACAATGCAAATATAGAATATAAATTACTAAATAAGAATAGAACAGAACAATCAGATTTAACATTAGCAAATTTAGCAAAAAGCGGAGAACAATTCTATTTAAAAATAGAAGAAACACAAGGAACTAGTATAGATAAAGTAAAATTTCAAATTACTACAAAAGTAAAGCAAAATACTCTTACTTATTGGGAAGTAAATGATAATCAAAGTAATAATGAACAACCAGTCGTAGAAATTGTACCAGAAGAAAAACAATTTAAAGAAGAAAGTGAATTAACTTTATCAGAATTTGATTTAGCCTTAAGAAAATTCATTACCAAAATAAATGGTGTTGATGTAAAACCAAGTAGAGTACCAAATGTTCAACCTAATACTATCACTGGAAGTGTTACAACAGCAACAAAAGAACACACGAAAACACCAATTCAAGTAAAAGAAGGAGATACCGTTTTATATACTATTCGTATTTATAATGAAGGAGATATAAATGGATATGCTTCAAAGGTAGTAGATTATCTACCAGAGGGACTAGAATTATTAGAACCTAGTGAAATTAATACAACGAATGGATGGCAAAAAGAAAGTGATGGGAAAACAATTTATTCGACAAACTTAGCAAATCAGCTAATTGAAGCATTTAACGGTTCAGAAGTAAAATATAAAGATTTACAAGTAGAATGTAAAGTAGTAGCAAAAGATTCTACGACAAAACAAAGTTTAAAAAATGTAGCAGAAATAACAGAAGCAAAAGATGAAAATCATAATGATGTAGTAGATAGAGATTCTACACCAAATAATTTAGGTGATAAAAAGAACAATTATAATCCAGATAATCCTACAAAAGGAAAAGGTTATGAAGATGATGATGACTATGAAGAATTAGTATTAACAGACAAATACTTTGATTTAGCTTTAAGAAAATTTATTACTAAAATTAACAATCAAAATGTAGAAAGTAGAGAGCCACAAATTACAGAACAAACCTTAAAGGATTTAAAAGAAGGAAAAACGAATACAGTTACAAAAACTCATACCAAAGATCCACTTGAAGTAAAACTAGGAGATATTGTTACATACACTATTCGAATTTATAATGAAGGAGAACTAGATGGTTATGCATCACAAGTAACAGACTATTTACCAGCAGGTTTAACCTTAAAAACAGAAAGTGACATCAATACAAAATATGGTTGGCAAGCATCTGGTGACGGAAGAACAATTACAACAAATAAATTACAAGATGTTCTACTTCCAAAATTTAATTCAACAGAAGAAGTACAAAATAGTTCATCTAGTGGAATAGAAGTTAAAAAATTAACACAAGGTCAAAATTCTATTTACTATGTAGATTTAGAAATAGAATGTGTTGTAACAGCAAACGTATTAGAAACAACACAAAGCTTTAAAAACGTAGCAGAAATAACAGAAGCAAAAGATAAAAGTAACCAACCAGTGCAAGATAGAGATTCTGTACCAAAAAATTTACCAGAGGATAAAAAAGGTGATAACTACAAACCAGGTCATTCAACGGATGGTTGGGGTTATGAAGATGATGACGATTATGAAGAATTAGTAATACCAGGAAGATACTTTGACTTAGCCTTAAGAAAATTTATTACGAAAGTCATTGCTCCAAATGCAACAGCAGAGGAAACACCAAACGTAACACCAAGTAGAGAGCCTGAAATTACAGAACAAACTTTAAAAGACTTAAAAGACGGAAACATTGATACCGTTACCAAAACTCATACCAAAGAGCCAATTGAAGTGAACACAGGTGATACCATTATTTATACCATCCGTATTTATAACGAAGGAGAATTAGATGGTTATGCCTCTGAAGTAACTGACCTTCTACCAGAAGGATTGGAATTTGTAAGAGAAAGTGACATTAATAATCAATATGGTTGGGTGGTATCTGAAGATGGAAAAACCATTACAACCGATAAATTAAAAGATGTTTTAATTCCAAGCTTTAATGGAACAGAAAAAGCAGGCGATGACAGCGTTATCAAAGTACAAAAAATACAAAAAGGCGGAAATACCATTTACTATGTAGACTTACAAATAGAATGTAAGGTAGTTGCTTCGGTATCACAAGTAGCAAAAAGCATGAAGAACGTAGCAGAAATTACAAAAGCAGAAGATGAAAATCATCAATCAATTACAGACCGCGATTCTAAACCAAAAGATTTAACGGATGATCAAAAAAATAATTATCATCCAGAAGATTCTGAAAAAGGTTGGGGTTACGAAGACGATGACGACTATGAAGAATTAGTAATGCCAGGCAGAAGTATTGATTTAGCCTTAAGAAAATTTATTACTCAAATTAACGACAAAGAATTCAAGAAAGAAGACGGAAGCTATACAAGAGAACCAGTAATAGATCTTAGTCCATTACAAAATAAAACAGGAACAACAGCAATCTATAAACATCCAAAAGACCCAATTGGAGTATCCGTAGGAGATATTGTCATTTATACATTGAGAATTTATAATGAAGGTGAAATCAGTGGTTATGCAAGTTCTGTAACAGACTATTTACCACCACAATTACAATTTGTAATGAACGATGAAGAACAATTTAATGCACAATATGGATGGATAGTAGATTCTTCTTTAAGAAAAGCAACAACGCATTTCTTAGAAAGAGATGAAATAGACCCAGAAGATAATCTAATTGAAGCCTTTGACGGAACAACCTTACACTATAAAGATTTAAAAATAAAATGTAAAGTAATCTCTACCGAAAACTTAGATAAAGTGATTACCAATATTGCAGAAATAACAGACTTTACTAGTGAAAGCGGAGAGAAAATGACAGATCGAGACTCTACTCCAGATAGCTTAACCAAAGACAATTCAAAACCAGAAGATCAAATACCAAATGATCAATTACCATCTGATTCAGACTTACCAGACTATAAAGGAAACGATAGTAATAAATCGGTATTAACAGACGAAAATTATTTCTATAAAGGACAACAAGATGATGATGACTTTGAAAAACTAATTTTAGAAGAATTTGACTTAGCATTAAGAAAATTTATTACCAAAGTAAACGATACACCAGTAACCAATAGAGTTCCTGTATTCACCAATGTAAAAGACGAAAATGGCAATTACATTTATGAACATACCAAAGAACCTATTGAAGTAGATAGTACAGATTTAGTAGAATATACTCTTCGTATTTATAATGAAGGAGATATTGCAGGATATGCCAAAGAAGTAAAAGATGATATTCCAAATGGATTAGAATTTTTACCAGAAAATGATACGAATAAAGAATATCGTTGGGTAATGTTAGATGAAAATGGTAACGAAACAGACGACGTAACCAAAGCAGTAAGTATTACAACAGATTACTTATCAAAAGAACAAGAAAAAGAATCAGGAGAAAACTTAATTGAAGCATTTGATAGCACAAGAACAACACCAGATTATAAAGAAGTAAAAGTAGTTTTCAAAGTAGTTGCTTTCAATACTTACGAAGGAATCATTACCAACATTGCAGAAATTTCCGATGATGCTGATGAAGAAGGAAATCCAGTAGAAGATAAGGATTCTACCCCAGACAATAACGAAGAAAAAGAAGATGACATTGACAAAGAACACGTAAAATTAAGCTACTTCGATTTAGCTTTAAGAAAATTTATTACAGGTGTTAATCAAGAAGAAGTAACGAACCGTATACCACAATTTAAAGTAACAGAAGACGGAAACTATACGTATGAACATACCAAAGAACCAGTAGAAGTGCAAAATGGAGATTTCGTAACGTATACATTAAGAGTCTATAACGAAGGAACCAAAGACGGTTATGCCAAAGAAGTAAAAGATGATTTACCAGATGGTTTAGAGTTCTTACCAGAAAATGAAACAAATAAAGAATATCGTTGGGTAATGCTAGATGAAGATGGTAATGAAACGGACGATATAACCAAAGCAGTAAGTGTTAAAACAGATTACTTATCAAAAGAACAAGAAGATGCAACAGGAAGGGACAATCTATTAAAGAAATTTGATATAGAAACCATGGAAGAGCCAGATCATCGCGATATCAAAATTGTCTTCAAAGTAACAGAACCAAATACATCGGATAGAATTTTAATCAACAAGGCACAAATTTCAAACGATTCCGATAAAGACGGAAACGATGTAGTTGACAAAGATTCTACACCAGATAAATGGATTGAAGAAGAGGATGACCAAGATACTGAAAAAGTAAAAGTAAAATACTTTGATTTAGCATTAAGAAAATGGGTAACAGAAGCCATTGTCATAGAGAATGGAAAAGAAACAGTAACACCAACAGGTCATAAAGCAGAAGACAATCCAGAAGAAGTAGTAAAAGTCGAAATCAAAGAAAGTCAACTAGGTAAAGTTGTAGTAAAATTCCGTTATAAAATTAGAGTGACAAACGAAGGTGAAATTGCAGGTTACGCAGAAGAAATTTCAGACTATATTCCAGAAGGCTTAAAATTTGTAGCAACAGATAATCCTAAATGGAAAGAAGTAGACGGAAAAATTGTAACAGACCAACTAAAAGATACTTTATTACAACCAGGAGAGTCAGCAGAAGTAGAAGTATTACTTACTTGGATAAATGGAAAAAATAACTTAGGACTAAAAGTAAACGTAGCAGAAATTAGTAAAGACAAAAACGATAGCAATACACCAGATATTGATTCTACACCAAACAATCAAAAACCAAAAGAAGACGATATCGATGATGCACCAGTTATTTTAAGTGTTAAAACAGGAGTGGAAAACACAATTACCTATGTTACATTAACAGGAATCATTTTAGGTATTTTATCAACAGGACTTATCTTTATTAAAAAATATGTATTATTCTAATACAAAAAAACACAATTAGATGTTTTTACACTAATTGTTACTAGATAATAGTTTTTAACGAAAGAAATCATGAAACCAAGTTGCATGTAACATTTCTGTAACAAAAACTTAATATATTTTTTAACAAATATTTTTTGAGAAATATGTTACATCATATAAAAAGGCTTTAATTTAAGTATATTGCTTAATTTAAGCCTTTTTTCATGTTTTTTAATTTAAAAATGGAAAAATAATAAATACTTTCTCTGCATCAATCCTCGCACTGTAATATTCTCGTAATACTATTGTAACGTGCATTTTCTTGCAATATGTAGTATAATCATCACATCAAGAGATAGAAAAAGGTGGTGATTTTACATGATGTATTCTGAAAAACAATACAAAGAATTACTAGAAAAAAATAAAAAACTGACTAAAGAAAATGAAATTAAAGAAAAAGAAAATAAATTACTAAAACAGCAAAACAGACAAAAGGATGAAATTATACATGATTTAGATAAAAATAATTACAAAGGACAATTCGAAACTCTAAAATTAGAAAATATAGAACTCAAAAAAAAACTAAAGATATACGAAGAAAAATTCGAGATGCAGAGAATCAGCTTAGGAAAAGACAGTAGCAATAGTTGTAAGCCATCATCAACAAATGGATTGAAACATGTAGTTCAAAATAATCGTGTAAAATCTGGAAGAAAGCCTGGAAGAGAAAAAGGACATAAGAGATCTGCTCCAACTGTGACAAAAATACCTGATGAAGTTATTAAAGTTTCTAAAGTTGCAACATGTACTTGTGGTCATGCAACAGAAGAAAAAGAAGAAATATCAAGAGACTTAATATCACTTGAAGTAATTATACATACTACACAATATAGAGGAAAGAAAACAGTATGTCCATGTTGTAATAAAGAATATATGCCTAAATTTCCAGAACAAATTAAAAATACAATAAACTATGATGAGGGTATAAAAGCATTGATAGTGTATTTAAATTCATATTGTAATGTACCAAACCAAAAGACAGCAGAACTTTTAGGTTTATTAAGCAATGGGAAAATAAAGATGTGTCATGGCACAGTTGGCAATACCATTGCTCAATTTAGTAAAAAGAGTAAAAATATTTTAGATAAAATGAAACGACAAATTCTAAAAGCACCTGTTATTAATGAAGATGAAACACCAATAAAAGTAAATGGTAAATTCATGAGTGTAATCGGAGTATTCACAAAAGAAATATCATTGCTTGAAGCCTTTGAACATAGAAATCTTGAAAGTTTTAAAGAGATGGGAATTCTTGATAGGTATATAGGGACAGTATGCCACGATCATAATAAAATACATGATTCATTTGTGCAATCGCAACAAGCAGAATGTAACTTTCATATTTTAAGGTATTGTAAAGCTGAGTATGAAGTTCATAAAAGGGATTCTATAAAAAATTTTATGGATTATCTTCTAAGTTTGAGAGATAAAGTAGATGAATATAAAATGGATGGGAAAACATCTTTCACAGAAAAGGAGTATGAAGAGGCTAAAACAAGATATTTAGAGTTACTAGATGTATGGGATGCAGATTTTAAAAAAGAATATGATTATGATAAGAAGCAATATTTTGATAGTGAGAGATGTTTAAAGACAAGATTAAGGGAACGAGTTGATAATCATCTAAGATTTCTAAGAGATTTTAGGGTTGATTTTACAAATAACTTGGCAGAAAGAGGATTAAGGAAAGTAAAGACGAAATTAAAAATTGCAGGAGGATTTAGAAAATTAGAGTTTTCTAGATATTATTGTGATGCAATAAGTATAATAGATACATGTAAAAAACAAAATATGAATATTGGAGAAACGATAAAAAGAATATTTGCTGGAAAGAAAAAAATATTTGCATTTTAAAAAATAACGAGCCTTCCTATTTCAAGGAAAGCCCGTTATTTTTTATCTATAACTATTATCTAGTAACCACTAATTGTGTTTTTTTATAAAAATAGTTTACATTAAAAAATGCTTATGATATAATTTATTCGTAGTGAAGTCTTTCTAAGAATAGAAAGGAAATTTCCATATTTTTCTTATGGAACAAGGAATAGAGGAGAACAAGAATGAATCAAATATTATATATGAATAATCAAAAAAAGAAAGGCGGACCACTAGAAATGAAAACCATTTTTAGAATATTTGCTATATTTTGTATTCTGTTTGGTGCCATGTTAGTGGGACAAGCTTCTTATAGTGTGTTAACACAAAAGCAAGCAGTAGGTCAAACAGACCCATTAGTAGAAGTAATAAACGAAGGAACACAATTACGAATCAAAGTAACACATGATAAAGCAATAGAAAAAATAGCTTATCGTTGGAATAATACAGAAGAAGTTATATTACAAGGAAAAGGTAGAAATGAATTAGAAGAAATTATTGACCTTCCAATTGGCTCTAATGTACTGGACTTAAAAGTAACCGATATGAATAAAAAAACCGTATCGTATAGTGAACTTTATGAAAGAGAAGAAGGAGACGTAATAGAGCCTGAAATTGAGCTAATAGTAGAAAATGCAAAAGTAAAAATTGTGGTAAAAGATGAGACAGAACTAGATTATGTACTTTACTATTGGAATGAAGAAGATGAAACTAGAATAGATGCAAGAGAAGATTCTAGCAAACAAATAGAAGAAAAGATTGATATTTTAAAAGGAGAAAACACATTAACAATTGTAGCCGTAGACAAAGCAGGAAATGAAGCAAGAAAAGAACAAATTTATAAAGGAGCAAAGAAACCAGAAATTAATCTTTCTAGAAATGGCAACAAGTTAAACATTAAAGTAACAGATGAAGAAGGAATTCAAAAAATAGAATATACGTTAAACGGAGTCTATTATTCAACGGATCCTCAAAAAACAGGAACTCCTTTAAATATGAAAGAAGTAGAATTTTCACAGACATTAGCACAAGGAGAAAATAAAATAACGATTACTGCTTATAGTGTTAGTGGTTTAACCACAGAAGTTTCAGGAGAAACAACAATTTAAACTAGCAAAGAAGGAAAGAAAACATGGATTCAAATACTATTTTATATTTTATGATATATTTTATCGTATATTCTTTTGCAGGTTGGGTATTAGAATCTGTATCTAAAACAATAGAACAAAAAAAATGGGTGAATAGCGGTTTTTTAAATGGACCATTTTGTCCTATTTATGGGTTTGGCGCATTAATTATGCTAGTAGGTTTAAATTTCTTAAAAGAAAAACCAATCTTATTATTTATCGCTGCCTTTGTTCTTTTATCGATATGGGAATATCTTGTTGGTTTATTTTTAGAAAAAGTATTTAAGACAAAATATTGGGATTATTCTCATTTGAAATTTAATATTCAAGGAAGAGTATGTTTAAAAAATTCTATTTTTTGGGGCGTTTTAGGAGTTTTGTTTATTTGTTACATTCATCCATTGGTAGAAACCTATATAAAAAAAATTCCAATCAATCTCTTATTTTATAGTGGCCTAATTATAGTCATTCTAATGTTGGTAGATTTAGTCATCAGTATTATTGCAGTAACGAACTTTGAAGTAGGCATTAAAAAAGTAAATGAATTAAGCGATACCATTAAAGAAAAAGTAAAAGAATTAAAAGAACTAAAAGGAAAGGCAAAATTAAAAACAGCAGAAATAGAAAAAAGTAGCATAGAAAGTATCGAAAAAGTAATCAGAGAATTAAAAATTTCGCAAGCAAGGTTAAAACTAAAAATATATAGGCAAGCAAATCGTTTGAAAAAAGCATTTCCTAGCATGAAATCAGAAACGATTACAGAATTTTTAAGTCAAAAAATTGATATTAATAAACTAAAGCAAAATAGTAAGAAGAAAAATAAGGAGTAAGTATGGTACAAGAAATTTATTTAATTGATGATAATCAAGTTCTAGAACAAACGTTAAAAAGAATGTTCAAAAACAACAAAGAATATCGTTTTACGAATGTTGCTACAGATCAACTAGAAATAGCATTAAAAAATATTCCATCCTTGATTATTATCAATGAAGATGGAATTCAAGAAGATAGTATTGAAATGTGTCAAAAAATTAAGCAAGACGAAGATAATACCATTACTCCTATTATTATCTTATCTTCGAATAAAGATCATGAGCATCGTTTAGCAATGTTAAAATTAGGGGTAGCACATTATATTAAGCATCCAATTGACGAAGACTACTTATATTATACCATTCAAAATGTACTAAAATTAATTTATATTAATAGAAGAGTAAGCCCATTAACGCGGACTTCCTGGTAATGTTCAAATTCAAGCAGAAATGAAAAAACGTTTTGTTGCCAAAGAAACCTTTGCTATGATGTATTTAGATTTAGACAATTTTAAAGCTTATAATGATGTATATGGCTTTTTAAAAGGTGACGAAATTATTAAATTTACGGCTAAAACTATTTTAAAAAATATTCATACTGATGAATATGAAGATAGTTTTGTAGGACATATTGGTGGAGATGACTTTGTGGCTATTATTTCGGAAGCAGATTATGAAAAAATATGCCAAAACATTATTGCCGATTTTGATACCAATATTTTAAAATATTTTACAGAAGAAGATGCCAAACAAGGCTATATAGAAGTAGAAAATAGAAAAGGAATTATGGAGCAATTTCCACTTACTTCTATTTCAATTGGTGTGGTAGAAGTAGAAAAAGGAAGGTTTCATAATGTACTAGAAATAGGAGAAGCAGGTGCTAGTGTAAAACATTTAGCCAAAACCATTCAAGGAAGTACTTATGTTATTGACCGAAGAAAACATGAAGAAGAAAAGAAAAGAAGAGGCAATTTATGAAACAAAAAATAAAAAAGATGTTATTATTAGAACTAGGAATTGTATTTTTAGTTCTAATTCTATTTTTATTTGTTAATTTTAATATGGTAAGATTTTTGCCACCTTGTCCAATATATCATTTCTTTGGTATTTTATGCCCAAATTGTCAAGGAACAAGATGTGTTATGAATTTTATGCTAGGCAATTTTTCTGCTAGCTTTTTTTATCATCCTATCTTTTTCATTACTATTGTCTATTTAATGATAGTCAATATTCTTTTTATCATCAATGCATTTCGAAAAAAGGAAATTTTGACTTTTTTATACCCAAAGACAAAATTTTGGATTATTTTTTTAGTGGCATTAGGAATCTTTACAGTCATAAGAAATATTCTTTAGAATTTATTTGAATGAATAATAAAGAAAAAGCATAAAATAAAAAAACTCTCATAAGATATAGAAAGTCTTAAAAGGGAGTTTTTTTCATGATTATTTTAGATAAAAGAAGAATCCTAATTGTAATGTTATTAGTTGGCGTTTCACTTTGTGCTTTTACGTTTCAAACAGCACAAAAAAAAGAGAGTATACAAACGGTAGCTCTTCCTGTTAGCAACAAAGTAATTGTGATTGATGCAGGGCATGGCGTACCAGATGAGGGAGCGCAAAGTAGTAATGGTACGACAGAGGCAGAAACAAACTTAAAAATTGCTTTAAAATTACAAAACTTATTAGAACAGTCGGGAACTACTGTTATTTTAACAAGAAGTGATGAAAATGCTATCTATGATTTAGATAGTAAAACGTTAAAGCAAAAAAAAGTATCGGATATTCATAATCGAGTAAAAATAGGAAATGAATCCTCCGCAGACTTATTTATTTCTATTCATTTAAATAAAATTCCACAACAACAATACTGGGGTTGGCAATGTTTTTATAAAGAAGGAAATGAACAGAGTATTAAATTAGCAAAAAGTTTACAAGAAAATTTAAATGAAGCCATTCAAAAAGAAAATAAAAGAGTGGCCATGAAATTAGATAATGTTTATATTATGAAACATGTAGAAATACCAATTTCTATTGTAGAATGTGGATTTTTATCGAACCCAGAAGAAGAAGCATTACTATTAACAGACGAATACCAAGACAAACTTGCTTGGGGCATTTATAATGGAATTATTGATTATTTTTATAATAATGCAAATTAAAAAATTAAGTTAAAAACGATAATAGGGGCATAATTCAATTTAGAATTATGCCCTAATTTTTTATTTTTTTTCTTGAATTTTTAGATTTTCCTTTTTCAAATAGCCTTGGCGATAGAAGGTTTGAAAATACATTACTAAAGAAAATATGGTAGAAACAATAGCCAAATAATAAATGTAAATATCAAACTTTGGAAGCATTGGAGCAGAATATTCTGGATGTCCTATTAATGGTGCATTCCAAGTATAAATGAAAAAAGAAGATACAATGGCCACATAAAACAATACAGTTGTTAGTTTTCCATACCATTTGCTAGAAACAACAAGCTCTTTTCCATAGAGAAAAGAAGCACCAGCTACCATTAAAAATTCCTTTAAAAATACAACAATTAAAATCCAAAAAGGAATGACATCTTTTAATGCTAAAGTAACTAAAACAGAAACTTGCGTCGTTTTATCAGCAAGAGGATCAATTAATTTACCAAAGTTAGTAATAAAGTTAAATTTTCTTGCAATAAAACCATCTAACACATCTGTAATCGCCGATAAAGTAAGTATAATAAAAGCTCCTATATAATTATTTAGTGCAATTAATACAACAATAAATGGGATTAAGATAAATCTTAAAATAGTTAGTATATTTGGTATCTGTTTCAACATAAATTTCCTCCTAAAAGTACATAAATTAGTATGTTTCTTGTCTTAGACTTTTTTATGCTTCTACTGAAAATAGTAATTTTTCCTTATCGCTATTGACCACTACTTTTTGTCCATTCTTTAATTCTTGTTTTAAAATCATATCGGATAGTTCATCCTCTAAATAACGTTGAATGGCTCTTCTTAAAGGTCTTGCACCATATTTTAAGTCTGTTCCTTTTTCCAGTATATATTCTTTGGCTTCTTGTGTCATTTCCAATACCATATTTTTATCTGCTAAAGCTTTTTTGGTATCTTCTAACATTAAATCTACAATTTGTAGTAATTGCTCTTTATTTAATGGCTCAAATACCACAATTTCGTCTACTCTATTTAAAAATTCAGGACGGAAACTTTGCTTTAAAGCATCTAATATTTTTCCTTTATTCGAAATAGCATTTCCTCCAAAACCAATCGAATTGGTATTTAAGTTAGAACCTGCATTAGAGGTCATAATAATAATGGTATTTTCAAAAGAGATGGTATTTCCTTGGTTATCGGTTAATCTTCCATCATCTAATACTTGAAGTAAAATATTAAACACATCTGGGTGTGCTTTTTCAATTTCATCTAGTAACACAATAGAATATGGTTTTCTTTTTACTTTTTCAGTTAATTGTCCTGCATCATCGTATCCTACATAACCAGGAGGAGAACCAATTAACTTAGAAGTAGAGTGACTTTCCATATATTCCGACATATCTACACGAATAATGGAATTTTCATCGCCAAACATTTCATAAGCTAAACTTTTAGCAAGTTCCGTTTTTCCTACACCAGTAGGTCCTACGAAAATAAAAGATGGTGGTCGTTTTGTGCTTTTTAGTCCTGCACGACTTCTACGAATAGCACGAGCAACAGCTTCAATCGCTTCATTTTGACCAATGACTCTTTGATGTAAGTTTTGTTCCAAGTTTAATAGTTTTAAGGTTTCTTCCTCTGTAATTTTTTTCACTGGAATTTTGGTCCAACTTTCCACTACTTCAGCAATATCTTGAATGGTAAGCTCAGTTAATTTTAAAGAAGAATTAATTTGATCAATTTGCTCTATTAAACTACATTCTTTGGCTTTTAATTCCGCAGCTTTTTGGTAGTCCTCGGTGGAATCTGCTTGAGCAGCTTCTTCTTTTTCTTCTTGTACTTCTTTTAGTTCATTTTTTAATACTTCTAATTGATATAAGGCTTTGTTATTTAAATTGATACGAGAACAAGCCTCGTCTAAAATATCAATAGCTTTATCTGGTAAGAAGCGGTCATGAATATATTTTTCCGACATCATAACCGTTTGTTTAATGACATCGGTTGAAATTTTTACTTTGTGGAAATCTTCATAATATTTTTTAATACCCTCTAAAATATCAATGGAATCGGAAATAGAAGGTTCTTCTACAATAATTGGCTGAAATCTACGCTCTAAAGCAGTATCTTTTTCAATATATTTACGATATTCTTTCAAAGTAGTGGTTCCAATTAATTGAATTTCTCCATTAGCAAGAGCAGGTTTTAAAATATTGGCCGCATTCATCGAATGTTCTGCATCGCCTGCACCAATAATATTGTGAATTTCATCAATGACTAGAATAATATTGCCAAGACTTTTGCACTCGTCCATAATCGATTTCATTCTGGCTTCAAATTGTCCTCTAAATTGCGTTCCTGCAATAATCGCTGTCATATCTAGAAGATAAACTTCTTTATTTAATAATTTAGCAGGGACTCTTCCAGCTGCAATTTTTAAGGCTAAGCCTTGTGCGATGGCTGTTTTACCAACACCTGGTTCGCCAATTAAGCAAGGGTTATTTTTCGAGCGTCTATTTAAAATTTGAATCATTCTTTGAATTTCTTTATTTCTACCAACTACCATATCAATTTCATTGTTTTTTGCTTTATTGGTTAAGTTGGTTCCAAAAGTATCTAAAGCCTTTTTCTTCTTTTCTTTTGGCTTCTTTTCTACTTTTACTTTTTTCTTTTCTGAGCTAGAAGAACTACTTTCCTCTCTACCATCTTGTGATTTACCAAAAATATTAGAGAAAATAGCACCAAGAGGAATGGCGTTGGGCGTTTCTGCACTAGCATCTTCTTCTTCACTACTATTTAATGGTTCTATAGAAAAGCCAGCATCCATATCTATATTAGAAGACATATCTTGAAACATGTTCTCTAGTTGGTCTGTCATATTTTTGATATCTTCCTCAGAAATATTAGCTTGTTTTGCCAAAGCATCTAAAGGATTAACTCCTTTTTTCTTCGCACATTCATAGCATAGTCCTTCGGTAGCAATGGAATGATCAGGCATTTGTTTATTAATAAAAATAACAGCCGTATTTTTGTTACAAATGGAACATAACATAAATTGTCTTTCCTCCTTAATTTTTTACCTTTTTATCATACTACAAAAAGCAAGATTAGTCAATGGAATTAAGAAGATAATCCACAATTCCAAAAAAATAAAAAACTACACAAAAAAGGAAAAAGAAGAAAAAAGTCAAATTTCATTGACTTTTTTCTTCTTTATCGATATACTGTAACTGTAAATTTCTTAAAAGAAATTGAAAGGATGATAAGAAAATGAAGTGTGACAAACTCATGATGTTAATAGCAGTAATTCTATTAAGTTTATTCCTTTTTGGAACAAACACTATGGCAGATACAGCAATTGTCAATACAGAGACGCTAAAACTAAGAAAAGAAGCATCTACCGATGCTACAATATTAGAGTTATTAGATAGGGGAGAAAAATTAGAGGTACTAGAGCAAACGGGCGATTGGGTAAAAGTAAAAGTAAGACAAATGACAGGTTATGTGCATAAAGATTATATTAAAATAGAACAAACACAAAATAATGCAACACTAGAAAATCAAAATGCAGAAAATCAAAATACAGAGAATTCAAATGTAGAAAACTCAAATACAGAAAAGGAAAATATAGAGAGTCAAAATGCAGAAAGCCAAAATACAGCAAATGAAATACAAAATACAGTAGGAGAAACCATCACTAATGAAACGACAACAAACGAAAACAATGCTACCCAAGAGCAAAAAGAATTTACTATAAGAGAAGCTACTTTAAATACCAATACCACTGTTTTTATTTTACCACTATTAAATGCAACTAAAATTGGTAACTTAAACAAAAATGCCACAGTAACGGTGATGGATGAAGTAACAAATTGGGCATATATTCAAACAGATACCATAAGTGGTTGGGTATTTTTAACTACATTAGCAGAACAAAATAACACAACGCAAACTACAACACAACCTACCAACGATACACCAAACGAAAAAGAAGAAACGCCAATAGAAAACAAAGTAATGTATGTCAACTATTCTTCTGTTTATGTACGTAAAGGGCCAAGTACAGAAGAAGAAAGTATTGATTCTTTAATTTTAAATGCACAAGTAACGGTGTTAGCTGAAGTAGAAGATTGGTATAAAGTAGAAGTAGATGGTAAAATAGGTTATATTGCAAAAAGGTTATTATCTTCTAGCAAAACAGAAACAGCATCTAGAAGTGCAGAAGAAAGAACAAAGCAAGAAGAACCAAAACAAGAACAAGAGCAAGAGCAAGTAGCAGAAGTAAAAACGGAAACAACCTCAGCAAATTCTTCAAAAGCAAAAGAAATCATAAACTATGCGAAACAATATTTAGGCTGTCCTTATGTATATGGTGGAGCAGGGCCAAGTAGTTTTGATTGTTCCGGTTTTACCATGTATGTGTATGCGCATTTTGGTATTTCTTTAAGCCACTCGGCAAGAGCACAAGCAAAAAGTGGAAATAATGTAGAAAAAAGTGACTTACAACCAGGCGATTTAGTATTTTTTAAAGATTATGAAACCATGGATGGCATTGGTCATTGTGGTATTTATATAGGAGAAGGAAATTTTATTCATGCTTCTTCTGGTACAGGCTATTGTGTAAAAATTTCTACCTTGTTATCGGGTAGTTATGCAACTAGATATGAAACAGCAAGAAGAATCATTTAAGAATAAGGATAGGAAATAGGGGCAATCGGAAAGGAAGAAATATGACATTATATATGATGACGATTGCATGGCTATTAGGAATTATATGGGGGCTATACTTTAAAATAGGTATAGCCTTTATTGTACCTATTTGTTTTGTTCTATTTTTCTTAAATAAGAAGGGATATTTTAAAAATGTTCCTATCCTCTCATCTATGCTTTTTTTTGTTTTATGCTGTCTTATCTCTTTTTGGCAGATTACCAGTTTAGAAAAATTTTTTCAAGAACAATACAATAATAAGCAGGAAGTACCAATAGTAGGAACCATTATTTCTAATCCAAACGACCAAGAGTATCAAACAAGTTATGTGGTAAAAGTAGAGTCTATCTATCAAGAAAAGTTAAATCAAAAAATCAATTTACTCTTAAATATCAAAAAAGAAAAAAATCAAAAACAATATTCTTACGGAAACCAAATTTTTTTTATAGGAAAAATAGAAGAACCTACAACACAAAGAAATGAAGGAGGTTTTGATTATCAACAGTATTTAAAAACACAAAATATTTTTGCCATTGTCAATGCAAAAGCAAGTCAAGTTAAAATAATACAAGAAAACAAAATTGCCATTCCTTTCAAAATCATAAATCACATAGCCATTCAAATAGAAGAACAAGCTTATCAAATGTTAGACAAACAAGAAGCAAGTTTACTCGTTGCCCTTTTAATTGGTAAGAAGGAAAATTTAGCAGAAGAAGTGCAAGAAGCATTTCGAAAAAGTAGCTTATCTCATATGTTAGCAGTTTCTGGGGCACATACCTCTTATGTGATGTTAGCTATTACCTATTTATTAGCCATAGGAAGGGTTGGAAAAAAGAAAAGCAAATTCATCACTATTTTATTTTTACTGTTTTTTATGCAATTAACAGGTAACACTCCTTCTGTTACAAGGGCTTGTTATATGGCAATTTATCTCATCGTTAGTCAGTTATGCCATAAAAGGGTTTCTGTTTTTTCTGCCATTTGCTTTTCCATGTTACTTTCCATGATACAAAATCCTTATTGTATTTTTGATGTTGGTTTTCAACTTTCTTATGGAGGAACCATAGGAATTGTACTTCTATTTCCGGTATTACAAAATAACGTAATTGGGAGAGCACAAAGAAAAAAGACACAGAAAAATATTTTAAAAGCAGGCACTTTTTCAAAACAAATGCAAAAAATAAGCGAGAAAATAAAAGACATGGTTTTTGTTACTCTTAGCGCTAATATTATTTTATTCCCAATCATTCTATTTCACTTTAATACCTTTTCTCTTACTTTTCTGCTTTCTAATTTATTGGCCTCTCCTCTTATGGGAATTCTAATTATTTTGGGATTTTTTACAATTTTTCTTTCTTTCTTCTTTCTTCCTTTGGCAAACTTATTTGCCATTGTATTACGTTTTTTCCTCCAATTATTTTTCCAAATTGTACTTTTTACTAGCAATTTACCATTTTCTCAAAGAAAGCTAGCAACGCCAAAGCTTAGCTTACTTATTTTCTACTATTTAGCATTCGGTCTCTTTCTTTTTTATCAAACACAAAGGAAAAAGGACAAAAAAAGCATAAAAAGAAAAAAATTTTTAGTCATTTTTTCTTTTATCCTCTTACTATGTTTCAGCTATGTCAAACTTCCAGGTGCCTTGCAAATTCATTTTATTGATGTGGGACAAGGAGATGCGATGTTAGTGATAACGCCCAAACAAAAAACAATTTTATTCGATGGAGGGGGCTCCGAAAATTTTGACGTAGGAAAAAATACGTTACTTCCTTATTTATTAGACAAAGGAATCACTAAATTGAATTATATTTTCATTTCTCATTTTGATTCTGATCATGTAAAAGCCATTCTGACCCTATTAGAAGAAATAAAAGTAGAACAAGTAATCATTAGTCAACAAGGGGAAAATTCAGAAAATTATGAAAAATTTCGAAACATCATAAAGGAAAAAAGAATCCAAGTGTGGATTGTAAAAAAAGGAGATGTCATACCAGTAGAAAAAGAGGTGCAAGTACAAATATTATGGCCAAGAAAAGAACAAATTCAAGAAAATAAGTTAAATAATAATTCCATCGTTGCAAAGTTAACTTATCAAAATTTTTCGATGTTAGTAACAGGCGACATAGAACAAATAGCAGAACAAGAGATATGGCAAGATAATAAGGGAACTAATGAATTAAAAAGTACGATTTTAAAAGTGGCGCATCATGGATCTAAAACCTCTAGTACACAAGAATTTTTAGAGCAGGTAAAACCCAAAATTGCTTTGATTGGGGTAGGAGAAAAAAATACTTTTGGTCATCCAAATCAAGAAGTATTAGAGAGGCTAAAAAGTTTGCGGTACAACCGTGTATCGAACAGATGTAAATGGAGAAATCACAATTTTAGTAAATAAAAAAGGAAACATAAAAATAAAAGAGCAGATAAAAAATGGTATAATTTAACTTTAAAATGCTCATACTAAGAAAAAAGAAAAGGAAGAGAGATAGGTATGAGAAAAAGTTATATCATTTTGTTACTAGCAGTTCTTGCCATGACTGTAGGGATTATCATTGGAGTTGTCATGAGTCATCAAGATAAAACCTCGAATTTACAACAAGAACCAAAAACTACTTTAGCCGAAGAAGTTAACAATCAGCAAAATGGAATGGAAGCGGTTACTACTTCCCATATAGAGGTAAAAACAACACCAAATACGTTATATGTATTTCAAACTTATTACAAAGAGTGTGGGCATACGATATGGCAAAGAGAAAAAATTCCAGAAGAAGAAATCAATAAAACCGAAGAAGATTTACAAGAAAAGTATCGAGATTGGGGAATAAAAGAATTTACAGCAGAACAAATTTTATTTTATCAGGAACAAGAAGGAATTTGCAATGAACATTATATGTTAAGGGATACGAATGGTTATCTTACCATTTATACCATTAACGCTTCTGGTCAAGAAATATTAAAGGAAATCACGGATATTATAACCAATTATTTACCAGAGACAGACAAACAACAATTACAAGAAGGAATTCAGGTAAATGGACAAGAAAATTTAAATGCTGCTATTGAAGATTATGAATAAGATAGAATGCATAAATTTTCCACTTCTAGCAAATAATATGTGCATAACATATGGCTAAGGAGTGTTTTTTTATGAAATATAGAAATTTAAATCGTAAAGCAGTTTCGTTAGATCAAGAGCAATTAGAACAACATTTAGAAAAATTAGCATCGGATCATGTCTTACAAAAAAATAGTAGTAAAGATACGTATCCCATTCCAAAAGTAAAAGAAAATTTTAGAAGAATAGAAGAAGTCTATCATTTGTTAAATGAACATATTAAATTAGGAATTCCCATTCATCCAGCAGGGGAATGGCTATTAGATAACTTTTATATTATTGAAGAAACGGTCAAAACCATTATTCAAGAAATGCCTTTAAAAAAATATCAACAATTTTTAGGAATTAGCCATGGGGTAGATCAAGGGTTTGCTAGAGTTTATGTGTTAGCCTATGAAATGATAAACTATACAAACTATCCCATTAGTGATGAATACGTTAGTCGTTTAGTAGCAAGTTATCAAAGAAAAAAGACATTAAGCATGGAAGAAATTTGGAATTTAAGCACTTTCATGCAAATTGCGTTGTTGCAGAATATAAGAGATATTTGCGAAAAAATTTATTTTAGTCAAATGCAAAAATATCGTGTAGAAAATATTTTTGAAAGATTAGTAGAAAAAAAAGAAGACTTAAAATATAAAAATTTAGCAGAGTATAAAGCAAAAGTAAAAGGAAAAAGAGAAATGAAATATCCTTTTATTGAATATATGTCGTATCGTTTAAAACAACAAGGAAGAGTAGCTACTCCTTTTCTCATGGTGTTAGAAGAACAAGTAAATAAAATGGGAACTACTATTGATGAAGTCGTAAAAAAAGAGCACTTTGATATTGCCTTAAAAAAAGTAAGTATGGCCAATTGCATTACTAGTATGAAAGAACTACTACGTATGGACTTTTTATCGATTTTTGAACAAACCAATGGTGTAGAAGAAATTTTAAAACAAGATCCTGCCAACGTTTATTCCAAAATGGATTATAAAACAAAAGAGCAATATCGAAATGCCATTCAAGAAATAGCCAAAAAAACCAAAATAGCAGAAATTTACATTGCACAAAAAGCCTTATTTTTAGCACAAGAAGAAAGCAAAAAAGGAGAAATAACCAAAAAAGCACATATTGGCTATTACTTAATTGCAGAAGGAAAACAAATCTTATATGAAATCTTATTACAAAGACCAATCAAAACCATTTCACAAGAAACAAAAGTAAAATACTATCTTACTTCTATTTGGGCATTTACGATTTTCTTTACTATCTTAAGTATGTATTTCTTTGAAAAGCAAATTCATAATGGAATATTGACCATTTTGATAGGAATTTTATTAGTACTTCCTATAGAAGAAATTGTGGTACAAATTATCCAAGCTATTTTAGCCAAATTAGTAAAGCCAAAATTAATTCCCAAAATGGATTTTTACCAAGGAATACCAAAAGAAGAAGCAACCTTTGTGGTCATTCCTACTATTTTAAAAAGTAGAGAAAAAGTAATAGAACTCATGAAAAAATTAGAAGTATATGCTTTGGCAAACCAAAGTGAAAACTTATATTTTGCTTTGCTAGGAGACTGCTCTTCAGGACCGAATAAAGAAGAACCTTTTGATAAAGAAGTAATAGAAGAAGGTTTAAAACAAGTAAAACAGTTAAATGAAAAGTATCAAAATTTCCCTAAATTTCACTTTATTTATCGTAAGCGCTATTGGAATGGACAAGAAGAATGTTATTTAGGTTGGGAAAGAAAAAGAGGGTTACTAACACAATTTAATCAATATTTATTAGGAAAGCAAGAAAATCCGTTTTTCATTAATACAATAGAAGAATCCTTCGAGCATCTTGAGCCAGGTTTTATCAAATATATTATTACCTTAGATGCCGATACAGAATTAGTATTAAATAGTGGTTTAGAGCTCATTGGCAGTATGGCACATATCTTAAATAAACCTATTTTAAACCAAAATCAAGATTGTGTAATCGAAGGGCATGCGATTATGCAACCCCGCATTGGAATTACCATGGAAGCAGCAAATCACAATTTATTTACGAAGATATTTGCTGGAATGGGTGGAATAGATGCTTATACCAATGCCATTTCAGATGTTTATCAAGATAATTTTGGAGAAGGTATCTATACCGGAAAAGGAATCTATGACTTAGCTATCTTTTCTAAGGTATTAGAAAATGAAATTGCAGAGAATACCGTACTTAGCCATGATTTGTTAGAAGGAAGTTATTTACGATGTGGTTTAGTTTCCGATATTGTTTTAATGGATGGCTACCCAACCAATTATATGAGTTTTAAAACAAGAATGCATCGATGGATTCGTGGTGATTTTCAAATTATACAATGGACTGGCAACAAAATAATTGACCGAAAGGAAAAGGTGAAATTAAACCCATTAAATACTCTTTCTCGTTATAAAATAATCGATAATCTCATTCGTGCTTTTAGCCCTATTATGACGCTATTAGGCTTGCTTGTTTTATTTGCTATTGCTATTTTTACAAAGGCAAAAGTAGGAACATTAGTAGCTTTGTTCATTGTTTCACTCTTGATTCCTACTCTTTTGGATTTCATTCATCGTATTGTAGGGAAAAAAGAAGGACAGATTTATCAAAAGACGTTCTACAAACGAATTCCTTCCTTACTAGCAAGTAGTATAAGAGGAGCTTTCAACATTCTTTCCTTACCAGACAAAGCTTACTATTCTTCCAATGCTATTGGAAAAACCATTTATAGACAATTAGTGAGTAAAAAACATTTCTTGGAATGGACTACCTCAGAAGAAGCAGAAAAGTTAGCAAAAAAAGATTTCGTTTCTTATTATTCTAATATGATGCCAAATGTCATTTTAGGAACGATTGGAATTCTCACTAGTTTTGTTTTAGAGAAAAATCTTTTTTTCTTATTTTACTTTGTATTGTCATTATTATGGCTAATAGCCCCAAGTGTGTTTTATTTTATTAGCAAACCAATGCAAAAAAAGGAAGTAAGAAACGAAATTAACCCAAAAGAACAAGAGTATTTGCGAGAAATAGGGAGAAAAACATGGCAATTTTTTAAAGATAGCTTAACGAAAGAAAATCACTATTTACCACCAGATAATTATCAAGAAGACAGGAAGCCTTTTTTTGTCAATCGAACTTCTTCCACCAATATTGGACTGGCCTTACTTAGTGTAATTTCTAGTTATGACCTAGGGTATGAAACCTTGGAAGATACGTTAACACTCTTAAATAATATGGTAACGACAATTGACTTACTCCCTAAATGGAATGGGCATTTATACAATTGGTACAATATTAAAACTTTGGAACCTTTACTACCACGCTATATTTCTACAGTAGATAGTGGTAATTTTGTGGGGTATGTTTATGTCTTAAAGGCCTTTTATGAAGAGATAGAAGAAAAAGTACAAGGAAGAGAAGAGTTACAATCTCTTATTCCCGATTGGGCAAAAAAACAAATCAGCCAAATTCCTATGGCAAATGCAGATTTTCGTAAATTATACGAAGAAGAAAAACAACTTTTCTCGATTGGTTTTAATATGGAAGAAAATAAATTAACAGATTCTTATTATGATTTACTAGCTTCAGAAGCAAGGCAAGCAAGTTTTGTTGCCATTAGTAAAAAAGATTTACCCGTAAAGCATTGGCATCGTTTAAGTAGAACACTAACGCCAATGGGTCGTTATAACGGACTTATTTCGTGGTCTGGAACGGCCTTTGAATATTTAATGCCAACGATTATTATGAAGCAAGAAGAAGGAAGTTTGTTAGAAGAATCTTGTGAATTTATGCTAATGAGTCAAAAACAATATGCAAAAAAATTAGGGATTCCTTGGGGATTTTCAGAAACCGCTTTCTATTTAAAAGATTTCAATCATAATTACCAATATAAAGCCATTGGTATCCCATGGCTTGGGCTAAAACGAGGCTTAGAAGAAGATATGGTAGTAGCAAGTTATGCCTCTATCATGGCACTGAGTCGAATGCCAAAGGCAGTATTACAAAATATAAAGAAATTAGATTCTTTAGGAATGAACCAGCAATATGGGTTTTATGAATCGGTAGATTATACTCCTATTCGTATGCCAAAGGGTAAAAATTACGCTATTGTAAAAACTTATATGGCACATCATCAAGCCCTTATTTTGCTATCGATTAATAATTTCTTTCATCAAAACATTTTACAGAAAAGGTTTTCTACTAATCCTGAAATAAAAGCAGTAGAAATTTTATTACAAGAAACGATGCCAGAAAAACGTATCATTACGAACAAAGAAAAATTAAAACCAGAAAAAATAACGTATCAAGATTATAATAATTATGCACAAAGAATTTATACCAATGAAAAAGAAAAACTATTAGGCATTAATGTACTAGCCAATGAAAATTATAGTATTGTCATGGACCAAAAGGGAAGAGGTTATAGTCAATATAAAAATTATTTAGTGAATCGTTTTCAAATGACCTCAGACGAAACACAGGGAATTTTCTTCTATTTTAAAAATGTAAAAAATAAACGCATATGGACGGCAAACAAAATGCCTTACTTGGCAAAACCAGACCGTTACGAAGTAGTCTTTAGTGAAGCGGCAAATACTATCAAAAGAATAGATGGTTCTATTCAAACTACCACCAATATTACCATTAGCCCCGAAAAGAGAGTGGAAATTAGAAATGTAGAACTAAAAAATCAAGGAATGGAAGAGGAAGTAATCGAGGTAACTTCTAGTTTGGAGCCAGTACTATCTACTATGGAGGCAGATCGCAGCCATCCTGCTTTCCAAAATTTATTTTTAAGCTTTGAAAGGCAAGAAGAAAACAATATTTTTGTGATGAAAAGAAAAAATAGAGAAGATAGTAGCAAAGATTTATATTTAGCCGTATCCTTATATACAGAGAGTAGCACAATAGGAGAATTAGAATATGAAATTGACAAAGAAAAATTTCAAGGAAGAGGCAATTTAGGACTTCCTATTATGGTAGAACAGTCAAAGCCATTTACCAAAAAAATACAGTCTGTAGTAGATCCTATTTTAGCCTTAAAAAGAACCATCTCTTTAAAACCAGAAGAGAAAGCTTCCTTCACTTTATTATTGAGTATGGCAGAAGAAAAAGAAGAAGCGATTCAAAATGTAAAAGAATATCAAAATGAAGAGAAAATAAAACAAGCTTTTGAATTAAATATCGCAAAAGCAGATACAGAAGCAAGATATTTAGGGTTAAATGCCAAACAAATTGAAGCTTATCAAAAATTATTAGGAAATCTGCTATTTCCAAATCCATTTAAAAGTAGCCAAATGCAAAATTTAGAAGATAGAAAATATCCACAAAGTGATTTATGGCAATATGGCATTTCAGGAGATTTGCCAATTTTACTAGTAAAAATCACACAAAGTAACGAAGCAGAATTATTAGTAGAAGTTTTGAAAGCCTACGAATTTGCAAGGTTAAAAAATGTAGAGATGGATTTAGTCATTTTAAACCAAGAACCAAATAGTTATGAAAAATATACCAAAGAGGCAATTGAAAATAAAATTTTAAACCAAAACTTAGGGTATTTAAAAAATGTACCAGGTGGTATTTTTGTATTAGAACAAGCCGATGTTAATTTGTTAGAGTTTTATGCCAAACTAATCATTGATGCCCAAAAAGGACCATTTTTAAGACAGCTAAAAGATTTAGAAGAAGAATATTTAGAAACCTGGCAAACGATAGGAGAAAAAGTAGCAACAAAACCTCTTATTTATGAAGAAGAAAAAATAACAGCTCCTATTTTACCAAAAGATACTCTCTACTATGAAAATGAATATGGTGGATTTGCTTTAGAAGGAAAAGAATATCAGCTCATCATAAACAAAGAAAATCGTCTGCCAACTGTATGGAGCCATATCATAGCAAACCAAAACTTTGGTAGCTTACTTACCGATAGTATGGGCGGGTTTACTTGGAGCCAGAATAGTAGATTAAATCGAATTTCTAGTTGGAGTAACAACCAAGTATTAGACATTCCATCAGAAGTAATTTATTTGCAGGAACAAGAATCTTTAAAAACTTGGTCATTAGGGCTAAACCCAATGCCAGATAACAAAGATTATAAAGTTACCTATGGTTTTGGGTATGGTATTTATGAGCATACCAGTCAAGATATCGCACAAAAAGTGACCATTTTTATTCCAAGAAAAGAAAAAATAAAAATTTCTTTACTAGAATTAAAAAATCTATTACCGCAGAAAAAAGAATTACGTTTGGTATACTATATAAAACCGGTATTAGGAGAAGACGAAGAAAAAACAAAGGAAAAAATCAGTATCAAACTGGAAGAGAGCACAAACATGTTGCTATTAGAAAATAAAACAAATATGGATTTTCAAGAAATGACCTATGTTTCTTGTAGTGAAAAAATAAAATCATATACTGGAAATAAAGAATCTTTCTTTGGAAATGGCAACTTATCACATCCAGAGGGGTTAAAAAAAGTAAGTTTAAGCAAAGAAAATGCCCTTGGGAAAGAACCAATTTTAGCCATCGAAATAGCAATTGTGTTAGAAGCTTTTGAAACAAAAGAAATAGCTTTTGTCTTAGGAAGTGAAAAAAACGTATTAGATTGTGAGGATAAAGCTTATCAATACACGAAAATAGGAAATTGCGAAACCGAATTAGAAGAAGTAAAAAAAGAATGGAAAGAATTCTTAGAAAAAGTGCAAGTAGAGACGCCAATGAAATCTTTTGACCTATTAATGAATGGTTGGCTTATTTATCAAACAATGACAAGCAGATTAAATGCAAGGTCTGCATTTTATCAATCAGGAGGTGCCTTTGGATTTCGTGATCAATTGCAAGACACCATTTGTTTAAAATATTTTGATTCTTCTCTTATGAAACAGCAAATTATCAAGCATAGTCAGCATCAATTTTTAGAAGGAGACGTAGAACACTGGTGGCATGAAGAAACCAAAAGAGGAATTCGAACTCGTTTTTCAGACGATTTATTATGGCTCGTATATTTAGTAGAAGAGTATATCAATTTTACTAAGGACGAAGCTATTTTAGACATAGAGACAGCCTATTTAGAAGGACCAGTTTTAGGAGAGAACGTAGACGAAAAGTATGATCTCTATGAGCAAAGTAAAATACAAGGAAGTATTTTTGAACACTGTCAAAAAGCGATAAAAAAATCATTAGTATTTGGGGAAAATGGCCTTCCTAAAATTGGCTCTGGTGATTGGAACGATGGGTTTAGCAAAGTAGGAAACAAAGGAAAAGGAGAAAGTGTTTGGCTTGGCTTTTTCTTATACGATATTTTGAGTAAATGGATTCCTATTTGTCAGCAAGTATTACAAAAGAAGCAAGAAACAAGTCCAAAAGAGCAAAAAGAAGAAACAACGCAAGAACCAATAGAAACGACAAAATTACAAGAAGACATACAAAAATATGAACAAGTGTTAGAAAACTTAAAAAAAGCATTAAATACAAAAGCATGGGATGGCAGATGGTTTAGAAGGGCCTTTATGGATGATGGTTCTATTTTAGGAACGATTCAAAATGAAGAATGTAAAATTGATGGAATTGCCCAAAGTTGGGCAACGATTTCAAAAGCAGGAGATAACGATAAAAAATATATTTCCATAGAAAGCTTAGAAAATCACTTAATAGATAGGGAAAATGGGATGATTAAGTTATTAGACCCTCCTTTTGAAAAGAGCAAGTTAGAGCCAGGCTACATTAAAGCATATTTACCAGGAACCAGAGAAAATGGAGGACAATACACACATGAGTGTTGTTGTTAGCACCAGTTTTTGAAAATATTGATACTCTTAAAATACATATAATCAAAAAACGAAAAACATATTACTAAAAATTTACACAGCACATTCCTTAAAAAGTGTTAATTAAAACCATTAAAAATGTGCATTGAAAGTCTCGAAAAATGCACAACGAAATACTCAAAAAATGCACAACATATATTGAAAAAAATAAAAAAATATGTTATCCTAGAGAAGAGGTGAAGTTAATGAAATTAACAAAAAAGGGTTATATGCCGAGATTAATAGATAAAGCAATAGAAGAAAATCTGGAGATTTTTGGTGCTATTAGTATTGAAGGACCAAAATGGTGTGGAAAAACATGGACAGCTTTAAATCATTCAAATAGTGTGACATATTTAAATAATACGGCAGATAATTTTAGAGAAAAACATTTAGCAGAAATGGATGTAAATTTAGTATTAGATAAAGATAAGCCAGAGCTTATTGATGAATGGCAAGAAGTTCCTGCAATATGGGATGCTATTAGATTTAAGTGTGACCAAGATAACGAAAAAGGGAAATATATTTTAACAGGTTCAAGTGTTCCAGTAAGTGATAAAATACATCATTCTGGAGCAGGAAGAATTTGTAAAATGAATATGTATACTATGTCTTTATTTGAGTCAGGAGATTCTAGTGGAGATGTTTCTTTAAAGGATTTATTTGAAAACGAAGTGAAAAATAAATTAGTAAACAAAGTAGAATTAAAGAGATTAGCAGAATTAATAGTAAGAGGAGGTTGGCCAGAATCAATTAATATTAGTGTTAATGGTGCTATGAAAATAGCTAGAAGTTATATTCAAGCAGTATTAGATAAAGATATAATAGAAATAGATGGAGTAAAAAGAGATAAACAAAAGATGGAAATGTTACTTAGATCACTTGCAAGAAATGAAAGTACGATTTCTGCTAATAATGTATTAATGAAAGATATTGATGATAATGTTACAGAAGGAGATGTTACCATAAGCAGAAATACAGTTACAGACTATCTAAATGTACTAAATAGATTACATTTAATTGAAAATCAAAATTCTTTTATGTATAAAATACGTTCAAGATTAAATGTAGGAAAAAATCCTAAAAGACATTTTGTAGATCCATCACTAGGATGTGCGATTTTAAATATTACTCCAGAAAAATTGATAAATGATTTAGAAACAATGGGATTATATTTTGAAGCCTTATGCGAAAGAGATTTGAAAATATATTCTGAAAGTATAGGAGCGAAATTATATCATTATAGAGAAAATGATACTGGAGTAGAAGTTGATAGCATAGTAGAAATTGCTGATGGAGAATATGGAGCAATAGAAATAAAATTAGGTGGAAATAAAGAGGAAGAGGCAGTAGCAAGTTTGAAAAGGTTTTATGAATTAGCAGAAGTTAAACCTAAATTTATGTGTGTAATTTGTGGTTTATATGATGCAGTTGTAAAAAGACCAGATGGAATTTATGTACTACCAATTACAGCTTTAAAACCATAGTAATGGAGTATATCAAAAGACACAATGCTATTATAAGAACAAAATAAAAGTGTGAAACAATTTTTTTGAAAAAACAAAAAAATGTTTCACATTTTTACGATTTTGTGGTATAATATAAATGTGAAACAAAATCAACAAAGAAACACAAAAAAGTTTCACATTTTAAAGGAGAGATATATTATGGAAGAAAAAATTGAAATTATGGGTCTTCTTCAAAATAAACAATTACTTGAACACGAATTACAATCACTTGCTTATGGTTCAGTTGAAATAAGAGAAAAAGATTCAAACAAATATATATATGTGCATTATAGAGAAGATGGAGTAGCTTTAACAAAATATGTTGGAGAATACTCAGAAGAATTATATAATTTAATATTAAATAATAGCATTAAGGCAAAAGAGTTAAAAAAACAAATAAGAGAAATAAACAAAAAATTGAAACAATTAAATTATGTAGAAGAAGAACTTTCTGAAAAAGTAAAACAAAATATAGACTTTGCAAAGAGGCATTTAGTAGATACAATTTATAAACAAGCAATATTAGAAGGTGTTGCAACTACATTTGCAGATACAGAAAGCATTATTGAAGGTGGAAAAGTAAATAATATGACATCAGAAGATATAATGAAAATAGTAAATTTAAAACATGCTTGGGAATTCATATTAAACAAAAATGTTATATTAAGTGATACTAATTTTGCGTTATTATGTGAAATCAACAAAATAGTTGAAGAGGGATTTTACTATTCAGCAGGGAAAATTAGAAATGTTCCAGTAAACATAGGTGGAACAACATGGAAACCAGATTTACCGATTGGAAGCATTATAAAAGAAGAATTAGAAGAAATTTTTAATAAAAAATTAGATGATGTTGACAGAGCTATAGAAATTTTATTGTACACAATGAAAAAGCAGATATTTATAGATGGAAATAAAAGAACATCAGTAATATATAGTAATCACTATTTAATTTCAAAAGGAAAAGGAATTATAGCAATTCCAGCAGAACTTACAGAAGAATTTAAGGATTTACTTATTCCATATTATGAAGGAAAAGATGAAAAACAAATCAAGAAATTTATTAAAGAGAAATGTTATATGGAGATATAGAATAAAGTCAATAGTCCGGTTTTGTAAAATAAGTTATGTATTTAGAGCTGTTCACTTTTGTGAACACCATTTAGAAATAAAGGAGTAAATATGGGAGAATATAATGGAAGAATAAATGTATCAAAAGACACAATGCTATTTGTAGTAAATAGTGTATTTAATCAAGATATTAAAGAAAACACAACAAAAGAAAACATACTTAAAATGATACCAAGTATATATGAAAATGCAGATGATGAAGAAATAATAAAAATGCTACCATATAGAGCTTATAAAGATTTAGAAAGATTAATTGAATATACAAAAACAAGTGATGATATAAAATCTTTTTTCTATAAAAGGGAGCATCCAGATATAAGATACTTAGAAGAAGCTATGATTATAGTTATGAGAGCTAAATATGATAATTATAATTACTCACTTAATCCAGGAGTAATAGAAAAATTAACAAGACTATTTTCAGCAGAAAATAAGGTAATAGCAAAAAGATATGGAGATATAGAATTTTTAACTGTAGGAATGTTATATTCATATGGAATAGTAGATTTTGAATTTTTGAGAAAGCAATTGTGTAAATATATGAATGAAATAATAACAGAAAGGGAGTTACGAGATATATTTTTTACAAGGTTAAACTTAAATACATTTGTAAATGATTATGATATTAGATGGACAAACACAAATGAAATACAAGCATTTATTACATATTTAGATGAAGAATATTCACCAATAGATATAGGTGAAATTGCAGAAGAACAAAAAGCAAGAAAGATGAAATATAAACAATTTAGTAAGCAAGAAATATTAAAAAGAGAAGAATATTATTGTAATGAAAAGGCACAAAAGTTATATATGTTTTTGAAATCTAAAAATGATAATATACATGAATGGACATTTAAGCAATTAGTAAAAAAGAATGAGTTAGGAATAGATATTTTAGGAGAATTATCGAATATGTGTATGTTTGAAGATGATTTTGAATTGAAAAAATTTATGGATTTATTTATGGATTGGTATAATAATAGCCCACAATATATGCTAGGTGGATATTCTCCAATTGAATTTGGAAAATTTTATAAGTAGAATAATAAGGAGATAAAAATATGGTTAGATTATCGAAAATAATAGAAAGTTTAGAAATGGTAAATAATGAAATAGATTGTTATTACAATCCAGAAAATGATGAAATTTTCTTATCAAATATTGGAGAATACGAAAATTTAAATGAAGATGAATTGGACGAATTATTTGAAAAATCTATAATACTTCCAACACAATATGAAATAAATGA
>CANQTK010000013.1 GCA_947626735.1 uncultured Clostridia bacterium | reverse complement strand
TTTGGTTAAATTCAAAATAAAAAAAGAAAAAGACTGTTGAGCAAAATATTTTTATATACTTTGTCAACAGTCTGGAAAAACAAGATAGAATATATCTTGTTTTTTCTTTTCTTTAATAGAAGATTTCAAATTGTTGAGAGAAGAATTTTTCATTTTTTGTAGTAAATAAATTTAGGTTATTATTTTTCTTTAAAATTTGCCTTATTTCCCATAAACCAAGTCCGGTATTTCCTTGTTTTGTGGAATAGCCTTTTTCATAAATTTTGTCGGTATCAATATCTTTGTTTTGATAAGTATTTTCAATAATTAATAGCTGCATATGTTTTCTCGCATCTTTTCGAAAAGTAACATTAATAATTTTATCTTCACATTCTGAAGCAGCCTCTATAGCGTTATCCATTAATATACCAAGCACTCTAGTAAATTCATAAATTTTCATGTGCAATTCATTCATATCTAAGAAAGCTTCTAAGTGAATTTTGATACCTAAGCTATCTGCTTTATGGTATTTACTTGCTAGTACATTATAAATAGCAGGATTATTTACTACTTTTGGGCTTAACGTGGTTAAGTTATTAGAATGTTGGATATCTTCTACTAATTGAGAATAATATTTTTTTAAACCTTCCATATCATTATTGTCCATATAACCTACCATACCTTGCAAGATATTTGAAAAATCATGACGAAAAGCTCTTGTATTATCCTGCAAAATTTCTAAAGTTTTATTATATAATTGTGCTTCTTCTAAGTTTGTAGAAGTAGATTCTAATTTAGATTCTGTAAAAATAGTATAAAAACTAATTATTATATAAGTAATTAAACTAGAAAGACTAAGTAATATAACAAAAAATGGTAAAGTAGCATTATAATATATTAGTATATATAATTGTGTAGCAATTAAAATAATACCAAAAATAGTATTTAAAATTAATAATAATTTCTTTTTGAAACTTAATATCTCAATTTTAGCAATATTGATTTTAGAAGCTTTTAATATAATATAAATTAAGTACATAATTACATAGATCAATAATGTTCCCAAAAATCTATGAATAGGAATATTAACACCAATAGCATAGTCAATATTAAATATTGTAAAATATAATTTTGAAAAAATTGATTCCACAAAAATAATTATAATAAATGGAATTATTAATGATAACATACCTTTAAATAGATTAGATTTTAATAAAAAAACATTAGCGGTAACAAAAATAGCAATATTTAAAAGAGTATCAAAAGGAGATAAAACGAATAAATTTGTAATTATTCCTGAAATACCTACAGTTAAAACATAAATAATTTTTTGCTTTTTTGTAACATTTATATTAAGCACCGTAGCAAAAATAAGTACTAAAATATATGCTTCTATAAGGTAAAAAGGTAGAATTACTATATTAGTTAATTCCAAATTCTCCGTCGTTAAACTATTCCAAATTGTTTGTAATATTTCCATCTTTAAAAACCTCCATCAATTTATTTTTATATTTAGGTCCAATATAACATTTTGTATTTGTAGTATTATCAAAAAACACCAAATTTTCATTGGTATTAATATCGGTAATTTTATTAACATTAGCAATGTAAGATTTGTGACATCTTACAAAATTTTTAGGCAATTCTCCTGCTATTTTAGCAAAAGAACTATAAGTCTCATAGGTTCTATTATCTGTATAGAACACCAATTTCATTCCATTCTTCTTTATAAAGTTAATACTATCTTCATTAATAATGGTATTGCGATTATTTAAATAAATAAATTCATGTTTTTTGTCTTCCGTATTTAAATCGTCCATTATACGTAAAACAGTTTCTTCTAGCCTTTCTAAAGTAACTGGTTTTGGTATAAAATCAAATGTTTTATATTGGTAAGCCATTAGAATATATTCTAAATGGGCACTAGTAAAAATAATATATATTTGTTTATTAATTTTGCGAATTTGTTTTGCAATATCTAAACCAGATATTTGAGATTTTAAGTCAATATCTAAAAATAGAGCATTTACAATATTGTTTTTTACATATTGCAAGGTGCTCTCAGCATTAGTTGAAGAAAAGCTTACTTCTGCATCAAAATGATGCTTCATAAAAAGTGATTCTAACATTTTTGAAAGCCTCTCTAAAATAGCCTTGTTATCATCACATAAAACAAAACTTAACATATTTTATCCTCCGTGTCATCTATATAGTTATATAGATGTAAAAAAATAATGAGTGTAATCTACACAATTGGAAAATATTACCTATTTTCACTATTAGTTACATGATAATTCAAAAAATTAAGCTTGTCAATAGAAAATAAGAGATAAAAAATAAAAAAATGTCGAAATCTGCATAATACAGTAAAATCAAGGAAAAATCACTATAATTAAGAAAGTAAAATTGATTGATTAGTATAAAAAATATTTTAAAATATACAAATATGATTTCTTAAGAAAAGGAAATAAAAAAATCTACAAATTTGATAAAAAGTAATTATTTTTTTAGTGTAATAATAATGATAATCCATCATAAAATGAACCATAAGGAGGTTAATATGAAACATTTCATCAAAAATAAAACAGTACTAATAGCAACCATTAGTATCTTTGTATTTACGGCTAGTGTTTTATTAATAGAAGAACAACAAAGTATACAAACTAGTTCTCAAACATTAAGTAGTAAAAAAATAGAATGGGGTATTAAAAGAAACGATAACCATGAACAACCAGATTTAGGGAGTAAAAATAAAGCAATTTTAGAAGAATATAAAGGAATTGCCATGGGCAATAGCAATTCAAAAAAAGTATATCTTACTTTTGACGAAGGGTATGAAGCAGGCTACACAGAAAAAATTTTAGAAGTATTAAAACAAAATAGCGTAAAGGCAACTTTCTTTATTACGGCACACTATGTAAATACAAAACCAGAATTAGTGCAAAAAATGATTGACGAGGGACATATCATTGGAAACCATACTGTAAACCATAAAAGTATGCCAAGTTTAACTTTAGAAGAAATCAAAAAAGAAGTAATGAATTTGCATACTGCTATTTATGAACAATTTCATTATGAAATGAAATATATTAGACCACCCAAAGGAGAGTATAGTGAACAAACAGTAGCGTATTGTAATAGTTTAGGCTATACCACAGTCATGTGGTCATTTGCTTATGATGATTGGGATGAAAATAAACAAGGTAGAGAAGAATATGCAAAAAAGAAAATATTAGATAACATCCATAATGGGGCAGTTCTTTTATTACATGGAAATTCGAAAGATAACACAAATGTATTAGATTTTTGTATAAAAGAAATAAAGGCAATGGGCTATGAATTTGCAAGTTTAGATGAATTTGAAAGATAAAAGAAAAAGTACGAAATCGTTTTCTAGAGGAAAGGTGGTAGAAAATGAAAAAGAAGAAAAAGAAACAGAATCGTTTCGAAGAATGGTTAGAGATTCCCAAGGAAATATCAACAGAAAAACCAAAACTAACCATTATGGGCTTTGAAGAATTATTGATAGAAAACTATAAATCCATATTAGAGTACCAAGATTTTTACGTTCGCTTAAGTACCTACATAGGCATTATTAATATCAATGGATTTGAGCTTAAACTCAACGAAATGACAAATGATGACCTTTTAATTACAGGAAAGATAGAAAGTATTGATTTTGAAAAAACAGTAGATGAATAGGGAGGATTTACTTTGTATATAAAAATACTAAAAAACTATTTATTAGGTTATGTAAGAATTACCATAGAAGGTTATTTTATAGAAAGATTAATGAATTTATGCCTAAAAAAAGGTATTTTACTTTGGAAAAGCAATCGAAAAAAATCCACTCTTTTAGAAACAAATCTTAGTATTGAGGATTTTAAAAGAATGACAGAACTGGCCAAGCAGACAAAATGTAAAGTAAAAATAAAGCAAAAAAAAGGACTTCCTTTTATTTTTCATAAATATAAAAAAAGAAAAATTTTTTTCTTATTTCTATGTTTTATCATCATAGGTATTCTATGTTTATCTAATTTCGTATGGAATATCGAAATAATAGGAAATACTACGATTTCAAGAGAAGAAATGCTAGAAACATTAAAGAAAGAAGGACTAACGATAGGAACCTTCAAAAGTAAAATTGATACCAAAGCAATGGTAAATAAAATACGATTAGACCGCAATGATTTAGCATGGATTGGCATAGAATTAAAAGGCACAAATGCGATGGTCAAAATAGTAGAAGCAGACAAAAAACCAGAAATAATAGAAGAAGAGGAATATTGTAATATTATTGCAACAAAAGCAGGAAGAATCGTAAAAATAAATGCACTAAATGGTACTCCCCTAGTCAAAGAAGGAGACATTGTACAGGAAGGTACTCCTTTAATAGGAGGATGGCTAGAAGGAAAATATACAGGCGTCCGTTATGTACATGCAAATGGGGAAGTAACGGCAAAAGTATGGTATACTGCAACCAAAAAAATACCATTCAACCAAACAGTAGCAAGCAAAACCGGAAATAAGGAAACAAAATATTCCGTAAGAATAAATAATTTTACAATAAATTTTTATAAAACTCTTTCCAAATTTCAAAAATATGATACAATAGAAGAAACAAAAAAATTAAAATTATTTTCTGACTTTTATTTACCTATTGAAATCTTAAAAAACACAAATTACGAATTAGTAGAAAACCAAGTGGTTTATACCAAAGAAGAAGCAAAAAATCAAGCAGTAGAAGAGGCAAAAAAACAATTGGAAGAACAAATAGAAGAAAAGGAAACGATTTTAAATACTTATTTTAACTACCAAGAAACAGAAGAGTATGTGGAAGCACAAGTAACTTATGAGGTACTAGAAAAAATTGGGACAAAAGAAAAAATCGTATTTTGAAAGGAAGAAAAGCTATGGAAGAAAGAAGTTTAAGAGTATATGCCGATAAAACCTTTTTTACAAGGTTGACTAACACAATTACCAAAATGTTAATTCCAACAAAAATAGGAATTAATGGAATGTTAATTTCAATGAAACGAAACAATGTGCTAAAAACTTATGAAGCGGTAGTGGAAAATGAAAAATTAGGCGCAATTGACAAAAAAGATCTCTTACAAAAAAAATACGAAGATACGTTTAGTTTGTATTTAGAAGCAATCGATAAACATATTATGGATTCTATCTATAAAAAAGTGAAAAACGATACTGCTTCTACTTTTGAAAAAGATGCCTTAGCCAAATATTATGAAGTAATTCATATCAAAGAAACAGAATATTTAGAATATAAATATAGAAAGCAAAAATACTTATTAGAATTAGATTATGAAACCATAAAAGAGTTAGATAAACCAAAATTAATGCAAAGATATAAACCATTTTACCTTACCAAAATGGACTCTTTATATAAAGGACTATTAAAACATTTTTCTATTAAATTAGCCGATACCTTAACTTACCAAAATAGAGAAGAAATTTACGCAAAAATCTTTCAAATATTAGAAGAGTATATTAGTGTCATTCTTCCTTTAAAAATAGAAAGTGAAAATAACGATTTTTATCAACAAATTGTAGAGGAATATGAGAAATTTGAAACTTATAGTGTCGGAAAATTAGACCAAAATGAAGGTATTGAAAAGCGAATGGTACTACTTGCCATTAGTAGAAAACTATTTACTCATAGCTTACCATTAATCGTAGCAGAACAATGTTACATTCAATTATTAAAAGAGGTAAGAAGTTTAATTGTAGATACTAGAGTTGTTAAGAAAAAAGAAAAAGCTTATTCTTTACTAATTCGTCTCATAGAAGATTATAATGTCAAATTACTATCTACTAAAATTTATTGGGACAAGCCTGCTAAAAGAGGAGAATATAAAGAATTTTGGAAAAAGTATCAAGAAATAGAAAAGAAAAAAGAACAAAATAAAGAAGAATACCAGAAACAAAAAGAAATTTTATTTGTTCGTGGAGATTTAAAAGAAGTATATCAAAATGAAAATAAATATTATAAAATTATTCAATTCTATAAAAACAAATTAGTAGAATTAGGAGCAATGAAAGAACTTAAAAATGAATGTAAATCAACTGGTACATATATAGGAAGGAAAGCACTATGCAGGAAGTAGCCGATATTGTTTTTTTACAAATAGAAGAACAAGAAGAATTAAAAAAATTTATTAAGCAAGTAGTTACTACTTGCTTTTACGAAGAAAAGATAGAAGATTCTCATTTTTATTTAAATATTATTTTAACCACACCAGAACAAATTCATCAATTAAATAAGCAATTTCGAAAAGTGGACAAAGAAACCGATGTCTTATCGTTTCCTATGTTTGAAAAGGAAGAAATAGAAAAAATAAAAGAGAAGACGATGGTAACTCCTATTGCAGAAGTTTTAGGAGACCTTGTAATTTCTGTGCAAAGAGTAAAAGAACAGGCCAAAGAATATGGACATAGTTTTGAAAGAGAATTAGCTTATATGGTAGTACATGGGTTTTACCATATTATGGGCTATGATCATATAGAAGAAAAAGATAAAGTTGAAATGAGAAAAAAAGAAGAAAAAGTACTTACTCAATTAAAACAAACCAGATAGAAGTAGCATTTAAGAAATAAGGAAGGAAGAAAAAATGGAAGACGAAAGGCTAAAAAATAAAAATTATTTAGAATCATGGAAAAACGGATTTCGTGGCATTTGGTATACCATTCGTACACAACTAAATGCCAAAATACAATTGGTCATTGCTGTTATCGTTATCATATGTGCTATTTACTTTAAATTAAATATAACAGAATGCATGTTTTTAAGTTTTGCTACGATGCTAATTATTATTACAGAAGTGATGAACACCGCAGTAGAAGAAGCCGTTAATTTATGTACAACTAAATTTCATCCAGTAGCCAAAATTGCAAAAGATGTAGCAGCAGGAGCCGTTGTTTTATCTGCACTAAATGCTGTTATCATTGTCCTTTTTATTATAGTAAGTAGAATCATGTAAAAGGAAGGGAAAAAAATGAAGGAACAATCTATTGGAATCAAAATATTAATTGTTATATTAGTGGTCTTAATTATAGTAGCTGCCATTTTATTAGGAATGAAAGTAGCAAAAGACAAAGAGCAAAAAGGAGAAATTGTAACAGGAAATAAAGAAAATGAACAAGTAGGAACAACTGTAGTAGAAGTAAAAGAACCAAAAATTTTTCAAGGTAACGATCGACCAATTGCAGTCATGATAGACAATCATAAAGGTGCTATGCCACAAGGAGGATTAAACGATGCTTACTTAGTTTATGAAATCATTGTTGAGGGTGGCGAATCTAGATTAATGGCATTATTTAAAGGAGTTGACTTAGAAAAAATAGGACCTGTAAGAAGTGCAAGACATTATTTCTTAGACTATGCTTTAGAAAATGATGCTATTTATGTACATTATGGATGGAGTCCACAAGCACAATCCGATATTACAAAACTAGGCGTGAATAATATTAATGGAATTACGGAAAGTGAAAGTTCTTTTTGGAGAACAAAAGACAAATATGCTCCACACAATGTAGCAACAAGTACAGAAAAAATACTAGAAATTGCAAATCGTAAAGGGTACGCTACCACTTCTAATAAAGATAGCGTATTAAACTATGTAGCCGAGGAAATAAACTTAGAAAGTAATAGGGAGGCAACAACTGTCACCATTCCTTATTCGGTTAGTAACGAAGTTCGTTATGAATATGATTCTGTAACCAAAAGATATACTCGTTATTCAAGAGATATAAAACAAGTAGATTGGCAAACAAAAGAAACGGTAACAACTAAAAATATTATTATTGTAAAATGTGAAAACTGGACATTAAAGGATGGAACCGATAAAGGAAGACAAACATTAGATAATGTAAAAGCATTAAAGGGCTATTATATTACAAATGGAAAAGCCATTGAAATAACGGCTGAAAAATCTTCAAGAAATGCACAAACTGTTTATAAAGATTTAGAAGGAAATGAAATTAAAGTTAATGATGGCAATACTTTTATTCAAATTTGTCCAATAGATAGTGACGTTGAAATAGAACCAGGAATTCCAGAAGACACAAGTAATAGTAATACTATCTAAAAATAAGAACTTATGTAGGTAAAATGAATTCCTATGTAAGTTCTTATTTATTATATCCAATAGAATATCCTAAAAAAATCATTGAAAATACCCTAAGGAAATGCTATAATAAAAAAATGATAAGGATGACTAAATTTTACAAATTTAGCGCTTTTCATATGCTAAAATAAGAAACAGGAGAAAGGAATGGAAGAAAAATTTAAATCTGGATTTGTCTCCATGATAGGAAGAACAAATGTAGGAAAATCTACGATTATGAATCAATTAATAGGAGAAAAAGTAGCCGCAGTAACGAGCAAAGTACAAACGACAAGAACGGCTATTAGAGGAATTGTGAATAGAGAGCATTCGCAAATTGTTTTTATTGATACACCAGGAATTCATAAACCAAAATCGAAATTAGGTAATGTTATGCTTGATACAGCATTTACGTATATGAATGATGTCGATATCGTCGTTTTTGTAATTGATGCTACTTCACAAGAAATAGGAAAAGGAGACAGCAAAATATTAGAAAAAATAAAAGAGGCAAAGAAAAAAACGATATTAGTTCTTAATAAAATAGATTTAGTAGAAAAAAAAGAAAATTTATTACAACTCATCGATTTATATCAAAAGGAATATAACTTTACTGCAGTAGTACCAATTTCTGCTACCAAAAAAGAAAACATAGAACTTCTATTAGAAGAAATCGAGAAAAACTTAAAAGAAGGTCCTGCCTATTATGATAAGGAAGAATATACAGACCAAACAACAAGACAATTAGTAGAAGAAATGATAAGAGAAAAAGCATTAAAACTATTAAAAGATGAAGTGCCACATGGAATTTATATAGAAACAGAAAAAGTAAAAATGCGAAAAACAAAAGAAAAAGAAACTATTTATGACATAGAAGCTACCATTTATTGTGTAAGAGAATCTCATAAAGGAATTATTATTGGAAAAGGTGGCAACATGTTAAAGAAAATTGGTACTTATGCAAGAGAAGATTTAGAAAAAATGTTAGATACGAAAGTAAATTTGAAAATTTGGGTAAAAGTAAAAGAAGATTGGTTAAATAATGAAACCATGGTAAAAAAATTTCAATGAAAATAAAAAAATTCATTTTTTCAAATCGATGTAGTATTTAAAATGAAAACCATAACTTTCCAAGTATAAAATGAGATAAAAAGCAAATGATAAAAGAAAAAAGAAAAATTTTTCTGACAGGAAAGAGAGGAAAAGCTTATGATAAAACAATTAGCATGGAATGCTTTTAAAAATACGGGAGATATTAATTCTTATTTAGAATTTGTGGAAGTAGAAAATATGGAAAAGCAAATGGAACAAAATATATTAATCACGGAAGAGAAGAAAAAACCAAATTTAGGAGAAAATATTGGAATTGATACCAAATAGATGGAGTAAAACATGGGAACAATAAAAACGAAAGGAATTATTATCGCAGAAAATAATATGGGGGATTTTGATAAGATGGTCACCCTATTAACCCCAAACGGAAAAATTGGATGCTCTGCCAGAGGAGCAAGAAGACCGAAAAGTCAACTTATGGCAGGCACTCAATTTTTGTGCTTTGGAGAGTATATGTTATTTAAAGGAACCAATACTTATACTCTTAATTCTTGCGAGACAATAGAAATTTTTTATTCTATTCGAACAGATTTAGACAAACTAAAATATGCTTCTCATATTACAAAAATAATACAAGATGTTACTTATGAAAATCAAAATACATATAAAATTTTACAATTATATTTAAATACTTTGTATGTTATTTCAGAAACGGACATGGATTTAGAATTTATCCTTTCTATTTTTAAATTACGTTTATTATGCTTGTTAGGTTTTATGCCAAAGGTAAAAAAATGTGTTTCTTGCAATGAAGAAAACGTACAATATTTTAGTATAAAAGAGAATGGGTTTAAATGCAAAAATTGTGCAAAGCAAGATACAGGAGCCATTCAAATATCACAATCTACCCAAAAAGCCATTCAATATATTGTTATGGCACCAGCTAAAAAATTATATTCTTTTCAAATGGCAGAAGAAAATAAAAAGCAATTAGCTATGATTAGTAAATTATACATGGATGTGAAATTAGAAAAGGAATATAAAATGTAAAAACTATTATTTAGATTATAAAATAATAGTTTTTATTTTTTTACTCAGTCAGTTGCAATTTTGCTTAATTTTTAAGACTTAATATTTGGAAAAAATCTTGTAATATAACTCTAACTATGATATAGTAAAGGACAATAGGAGGCAAAACTATGTGGGGAGATATAGCCATTGCATTTTTATTAGCATTTATTACATCCTTTGTGTTAACACCATATACGATAAAAATAGCAAAAAAAATAGGAGCAGTTGACATACCAAATGATGAAAGACGTATGCATAAAAAAGCTATGCCAAAATTTGGTGGACCTGCTATCATGATAGCATTTTTGTTATCAACCATTTATTTAATTATTACCTCCTCTTTAGAAGGAAATATCAATATATTTGGACCAGAAAACTATAGTACCAAATTACTTGGTTTCTTAGGTGGAATGGTTGTTTTAGGAATTTTTTGCTTCTTTGACGACATTAAAGGAATTCATCCTATTACCAAATTAATCGGGCAAATAATTGCAGCAGGAATTGTGATTGCTAGTGGAATTCGAATCGATAATTTTGCCATTCCTTTTTTAGAAGGAAATGTCATGTTAAATATTAGCAATATTTTTTCTATTATATTAACCATGGGCTGGATAGTAGGAATCACAAATGCCATTAACCTTATTGATGGGTTAGATGGGTTATCTAGTGGAATTGCCATTATTTCGTGTGTTTCTTTACTCATTATATTTGCACTCAATGCTTCACCACTCATTGCCATTATTATGATTACAGCATTAGCAGGAGCTTTAACAGGATTTTTACCATTTAATTTTAACCCAGCCAAAACGTTTATTGGAGATATGGGTTCAAACTTCATTGGTTTTACTTTAGCCGTGGTATCTATTTTAGGAATTGCAAAAACAGCAACAGCGTTTGTTGTCGTACTTCCTATTTTTGTATTAGGACTTCCTATTTTTGATACACTATCTGCCATTGTAAGAAGACTCATTAAAGGAAAATCTTTAAAAGCAGTTATGCAAGCAGATAAAAATCATTTACATCATAAACTAATTGAAAAAGGTTTCTCACAAAAAGAAGCGGTACTATTATTATATGGTATTAGTGTAGCATGTGGTATGTTTGCTATCATCCTATTTGAAAGTGATTTGTGGAAAGCCATTTCATTTGCTTTAATGGTAGTAGCTGTAGTTTGTATAGGGTATAAAGAATTTTTCAAAATGAAAGAAGGTGAAAAAGGTATGTATAAATGTTTAGCATGTGGATATGTATATGATCCAGAAATAGGTGATCCAGATAGTGGTATAGCACCTGGAACTCCATTTGAAGATATTCCAGAAGATTGGGTTTGCCCACTATGTGGAGTAGGAAAAGATATGTTTGAAAAAATAGATTAAAACCTGTTTTTGGGGACGGAGGAAAAAAACAGGTTAAAATAGAAAGGACTCTTTTCGTTGCATGTTAGAACGCTAAGGAATCCTTTTTATTTTTTTGTCTGATTATGATAAAAGTTTAAATTCAATAAAAATTCTTATCAAATTTCAATTTTTAAAAAAGTTGAAAGTAAGGTAATAAAAAGTTTGATAAAAGACAAAAAATATGTTAAAATACAGATATTGTAATAGTAATGTATAATTGAAACGATATTTACACTAAAATGGGGGAAAATAAATAACATGGACAAAATACAAAAATTTTTAGCCTATCATGGAAAAATAAATATTACCTGTGTAGAAACCACAGAATTAGTAGAAAAGGCAAGAACAATCCATGATTTAAGCCCAGTAGCAACAGCAGCACTAGGAAGATGCTTAACCATGGGAACTTTAATGGCAAGTAATTTAAAACAAGAAAAAGATAGCATTACCCTTCAAATAAAAGGAAATGGTCCGATTGGCGGAATGACGATTACAGCAGACGGAAAAGGAAGAACAAGAGGATATGTAGAAAATCCACAAGTAGATGTTCCTTTAAGAGAAGATGGAAAATTAAATGTAGGAGAGGCAGTAGGAAAAGAAGGCTTTTTATATGTCATAAGAGATATAGGGTTAAAAGAACCATATATTGGCATGTCAAAATTAATTTCAGGAGAAATAGCAGAAGACTTTGCCAATTACTATTATACATCAGAACAGAAAAATACAGCCGTAGCATTAGGTGTTCTAGTGAATAAAAATGGCGTTAAAAAAGCAGGAGGCTTCATTGTATCTAGCATGCCAGATGCAACAGAAGACGAACTATTTATTTTAGAAAATCGTTTAAAAGAAGCAAAGCCAATTTCGCAAATGTTAGAAGAAAATATGAGTTTGCTAGAAATTGCACAAGACATCACAGGAGATAGTGCTATCAAAATACTAGAACAAGAAGAAAGTATACCAAAATATCAATGTACCTGTAGCAAAGAAAAAATGGCAAAAGCATTGCAATCCATCGGCAAAGAAGAATTACAAAAAATCATAGAAGAAGATAAAAAAGCAGAAGTAGTTTGCCACTTTTGCAATCAAAAATATACTTTCACGGAAGATGAACTAAAATGTCTCTTTGGGGACGTTTCCTAAAGAGACATTTTTCTATTATATATTATAAGCAAGAATGTTAAATTATTTAAAATTAACATTATATAAAAGGTGTATCATAGCAACTTTATTATTTTTAAGATACAAAATTAGAAAATGTCTCATTAGGAAACGTCCCTAAAGAGACATTAAATGGGGAGGAAACAATGGAATTAATTGTAGGACTTGGAAATCCAGAGGCAGATTATAGCAAAACAAGACACAATATGGGTTTTAATGTTATCAATCAATTAGCACAAAAATATAGGATTGAAGTGAATAAGAAAAAGTTTGACAGTTTATATGGAGAAGGCATGATAGAAGGGAAAAAAGTCATTTTATTAAAACCACAAACTTATATGAACTTAAGCGGAGATGCAATAATTCAAGTGGTTCGATTTTACAAAATTCCAATAGAAAATATATATGTAATATTTGATGATATGGATATTGAGCCAGGGCAGATTAAAATTAGGAAAAAAGGTGGTCCAGGTTCTCATAATGGCATGAAATCGGTAGTAAGCAATTTACAAACGGAAGAATTTGCAAGAATTCGTGTAGGCATTGGAAGTCCAAAAGAAAAGCAAGATGCCATATCCTATGTAATAGGTGCTATTTCAGAAGAAGAAATAGAGCTACTTAATAAAGGGGTAGAGCAGGCAGCAGAGGCAATGGCTTCCATATTAAAAGATGGAATTGATAAAGCAATGAATATTTTTAATTAGAAAAAAAGAAAGCAATATTTATGCAAAATAGAAAAAAGATAAACTTTCGAAAGGAAAGATATACATGAAAGAATTAGTCATCATTCAAAAGCAAGAAGGAAAACAAATTGCTTATGTAGAAGATGGTATTTTAAAAGAATATTATAAAGAGCAAGAAAATCAAAAACGTTTAGAAGGCAATATTTATATTGGAAAAGTAGTCGATGTATTACCAGGTATGCAGGCTGCTTTTGTAGATATTGGACAGGAGAAAAATGCTTTTTTACATATTCGAGATGTGCTACCTAAAAAAAGCAACGTAACAGGAAACAAAGAGGAAGATTTAGAGAAATACAATATAAAAGACTATATTAAGCCAAATCAAATGGTTTTAGTGCAAGTAAAGAAAGATAGTAACAATAACAAAGGAGCAAGAGTAAGTACCAATATTCAAGTAGCAGGAAGATTTGTAGTTGTGCTTCCAGAAAATGATTTTATTACAATTTCGCAAAAAATAGAAGACGAAGAAGAAAGAAATAGACTAATAACAATGATCAATAAAGTAAAAAGAGATAAAAAAGTAGGAGTTATTATTCGTACCGCGGCAGAGAAAAAAGAGGAGAAGTTACTACAAAAAGATTTACAAAATGCGATGCAAAAATTAGAAGGTTTGCAAAATGAATTTGAAAAACAAAAAGAAAAAAACGAGCCTGTTATATTACAGCAAACAGATACTATCTTAGAAAGAATTTTATTAGATTTAGCAGATAATGGATTAGATAGCATTTTTGTAAATACTAAAGCATTGCAAGAAGAAATAGAAAAAATTCTTATATCATTGCATGAAGAAGCAGTAATACCAATCAAATTAGAAAAAGAAAATTTGGAAAATAAATATGATATAGAAACCCAAGTTGAAAAGTTAGAAAATAGAAAAATTTGGCTAAAATGTGGAGGCTTTATTACAATAGATAAAACAGAAGCATTAACTGCCATTGATGTAAACTCTGGAAAATTTACAGGAAAAGAAAACTTAGAAAAAACAGTATTAAAAGTAAACAAAGAGGCTAGCATCGAAATAGCAAAGCAATTAAGACTTCGTGATATTGGTGGAATTATTATTATAGACTATATTGATATGCAAGAAGAAAAAAGCAAAGAAGAAGTAGTAAAAACATTAAAAGAAAGTTTAAAAGAAGATAGAGCAAAAACGCAAATTATGCAATTTACAAAATTAAACTTACTAGAAATGACAAGAAAGCATATGTTTAGTGCTGAATAGAACCTATTTTTGGAACCTGTTTTTGGGGACGGAGGAAAAAAACAGGTAAAAAAGGAAAGATTTTGATATAAAAGCAAAAAGGACGGACATTTTGTCCATCCTTTTTGCTGACTATTATTTTACTTCTTACATCTCTTAAATCATTGTTAAAAAATAGTTTATCCTAAAATTTTCTTTAATTCCTCATGTCTTTTAATTTTTTGCGTAGTTGTCTTAATTAAAGGTTCATCTGTAACAAGAATTTCACGAATGTATTTATAAGCTGGCATTGACTTATTTACCATCGTTTTAATATCTTGCCAAATAAGTGAATGATAATCTTCTTGCTTTTTGGAAGGATATTTTTCTTTCATGATATCTTTATTATAAACAATTTTTGCACATAAAATAGAATCATCATCCTTTGGATCTTTCTTTCCAAACACCATGCTTTCTTCTACATAAGGAAGTTTGTTAATTAAAATTTCTAGTTCTTCTGGATAAATATTCTTTCCATTTTTTAAAACAATGACATCCTTTTTGCGCCCTGTAATGAATAGAAATCCATCTTTATCAAAATAACCTAAATCTCCTGTATAGAACCATCCATCTTTTAACACTTCATTGGTAGCTTCTTCATTTTCATAGTAGCCAAGCATAACCGTTGGTGCTTTTGCTTTAATTTCGCCAATTCCTTCTTTATTGGGAGAATCAATTGCAATTTCAATACCAGGAAGAGGAAATCCAACAGAGCCAAGTTTTTTATATTTGTCATTTTCACCTGCTAAAACAGGAGAAGTTTCTGTTAAGCCATAACCTTGCATTAAATTAATTCCTAAATTTAGAAAACCGTGGATTGCTTCATTACTCATAGGGGCTCCTCCTGCAATGAGAATGCGTAAATTAGGTGCAAAATTATCTAAGACAGGTTTCATTACCTTTCTTCGAATATCAATGCCAAATTTTAAAAGAAAATTGCAAAAGGCAGATAGAAATTTAATTAGGGTATATTTCTTTTGTTCTTTTAAAGCCTTTTCTATTTTTTTATACATAATTTCAAGCATTAAAGGAACGCAAACAAAGCCAGTAACATGGTATTCCTTTAAATTATTTGCGACATGACGAATGCCATCACAAAAAGCAACTGTAATACCACTATAAGTGCCATATAAAAACGTGCAGGTTGATTCAAAAGTATGATGAAGTGGTAAGAAAGATAAGAAAACATCCTCTTTACGAATATCGGTCATTTGAGAAAGACTATAAATATCAGCACAAATATTAGCTTGAGACAGGCTAACAGCTTTGGAAATAGAGGTTGTCCCAGAAGTAAAGAGCATAATTGACATAGCATTATTATCAATTTCTACTTCATTATAGCGAGTATCTCCATTTTCTAATTTCTTTTTTCCGCTATCTAATAATTCGCTATATTTTAAAAATGCAGAATTTGGCGTATTGTCCATACAAATATAATAATTTAAATTAGACTTGCCTTCTTTTCTAATTTTAATAAAGGTTTCTTGGTATTCTTTATCAAAAATAACAGCTTCTGCTTTACTTCGAATCATTAAACTTTCAAGTTCATTGCTAGGAAGCGATTTATCAAGAGGAACGACAATGATATTTGAAGTTGTGGTAGCCAAATAAGAAACACACCATTCATAACGATTTGGACTAATAATGGCAACGCGTTTTTGGGTTAGCCCTAAATCGATTAAGCTAGTTGCCAAACTTTTTATATCACAAACAAATTCACGATAGGTTTTATTGATGTATTCTTTTGCTTTGGGCTCTAATTTATAAGTGAAAGCAATTTTATCAGCATATTTTGCTTCATAACGTTCTACTAATTCTCTAAAATTATGAATTTCATCTGCTTCGTATAATTTTCTTCTTGAATCTTCCAAAATAAATCCCTCTTTTCTTATTTTATGCCATTATTGTACCTTATTTTGTAGCAAATTGCAAGAATGAAAAATGTCGAGTTTTGTAGGAAATTTATAGGATATTTTGAATGGAAAATGTTTACAAATAAAAAACAAGATTATATAATTATGTTTACTTTAAAACCTCTATGAAAGGGGGTGATAAAATGAAAAAAACACACAAAAGAAAACACTATAAGAGGCCAAAAAAGAACATCTTACATAAGATATTAAAAAACTTGAAAATAGTTTTAGAAATATCAAAAGTAATTAAGGAAATACTTGCGTTGTTTTGGTAAAAAAAGTAGGTGGCTGCAACCACCTACTTTTTTGTTTTTTCTTGTTTTGAAAAATACACACAAAACACTATAATCTTTTTATATTTATATTATACACAATTATAAAAAAATTGCAATAGTTTTTATAAATTTTTATAACCTTTTCATTTCCTCAAATCTTTTGATTTTCTGTGTAGTTGTTTTAATGAAAGGCTCTGTTGTTATCTTAATATCAAATATATTTTTATATTTTGGTATTTGCGTATTTACCTTTTTTACTTCTTCTTTCAAAAAGCTATAAATTTCTTCCTCTGTTTTTCCTTGGAAAATCTCATTTTGTGCATCATACACTAATTTAGCACAAATTCTATCTTGATTATGAGGAGCAACATATACAAAACTTTCCACAATATAAGGAGATTCGTTTAATAAAGTTTCAATTTCTTGTGGGAAAATTTTCTTTCCACTTGTTAAAACAATCATATCCTTAATTCTACCAGTTACAAAAAGGTAACCATCTTTATCAATATAGCCTAAATCACCAGTATGGAAATAGCCATCAATCATGACTTCTTTAGTTTTTTCTTCATCTTCGTAATAACCAAGCATAACATTTGGACCTTTTACGGTAATTTCTCCAATTCCATTTTCATCTGGGTTAGCAATTTTAACCTCTTGGCAGAATTGTGGACGACCTGCACTACCAGGTCTTTGATATTTATCATTTTCCGCAGAAATAACAGGAGAGGTCTCTGTTAAACCATATCCTTGAATCATAACGACACCAATACTATTGAAGAATTTAATTACTTTTATATCTGCAGAGGCAGAACCATAAATAATGGTTCTTAGTCTTCCACCTAAGTTATCTAAAATGCTTTTAAATAACTTTCTTCTAATATCAATATGGAAGAATAGTAAGAAGTTAGAAAGTGCCATCATCATTTTTACAGGAATTTCTAATTTCTTTTGTTTGATGGTCTTCCAGATTTGTCGATACATAATTTCCAAAACAGCAGGAACACATACCATACCACTAATTTTATATTCCACTAAGTTTTTCGCAATATGTTTTAAACCATCACAATAACAAATTTCAAAACCAACAAAGAAGCAGAATAAGTAAGTGGCTGTGCACTCTAACGTGTGGTGCAAAGGTAAGAAGGATAAAATGTTATCATCATCTCTTGCTTTAATTAAAGTAGTCATACCAGATACATTAGAGCAAATATTTCTTTGAGAAAGCATAACAGCTTTTGACATACCAGTAGTTCCAGAAGTAAAAATTAAAACAGATAACTTGTCTGGATCAATTTTAATATTATCATAAACAGTATTACCATTAGCAAGAAGCATTTTACCTTCTTCAATTAGTTGCCAAAAAGAAAGAATACCATTTTGCACGTCATGTCTATCTGCATTCATATTGATATAATATTTTAAATTGGTTATATTCTTTTCTTTAATGTTCTTAAAAGTTTCTAAAAACTTTCCATCAAACACAACAGCTTCTGCCTTACTTCTGATTAAAGAAGTTTCAATTTCATTTTGTGGTAAAAGATGGTCAAGAGGAACAGAAACCATATTTCCATTATTAATTGCCATATAAGATACTGGCCATGGGTATTGGTTATGGCTAATAATGGCTACTTTTTTACCCTCTAACCCCATATCTAAAAGTTTGGTAGAAAGTGCTTTTACATGTTCAAAATGTTCCTGAAATGTAACATGCACATATTCTGGAACTTTTGCGGTAGAATCTTTTTTATAAGTAAAGGCAACTTTGTTTGCAAATTTAGCAGTTGCCGTGTCAATTAACTCACGAAAAGTATCGACATGCATTTCAGGATAAATCATATTTTTTTGTGGCTTAAAAGTATCGCTCATGTTAAAACTCCTATCTTTGTTGAAATTTTCATCAACTTATAAAAATCTAATTTTACCCCTTCATTATATTCTAAAATGAAAAAAATTACAAGGAAATTGACTATTTAGACTAATATTTTTTTGCTAGTAAAATAATACAATATTTGACAAAATTCTTATTTGAATCTTTACAAATAGAAGAAAAAAGAATATAATACGCGTAGTAACAAAAAGTATTATAAACTTTTGATGTATCAAAAGAAAGGAGAAAATCATTATGAAAGATGTTATTATCATTGTAGAAGGACCACAAGGGGTTGGAAAAACTACCTTTACTAACTATTTAAGAGAACATATGGCAGCAACAGACTTATACCGACTATCTGGTATTAAGGATAGAGGAGAAACCGGTCTTGCAAAGATAAAGCTAAAGTATGAAAAGTTAATTGAATATATGGAAAACTGTATTGATATCAATATGATATTTGATAGAACCTTTTTCACTAATGAAGTATATTCAAGACTTGGGTATCAAAAGTATTCTTTTACTCCTACTTATGAAGCTTTGTTAGCACAGTTAGACAACATGAAAAATGCAGAGCAGTATGATATCTACTTGGTAATAACCTATTTACAAGATGAATCTCTATACGAAAGCAGAATCAAGAGAGACAAACATCAATATCAAAAATTTGAAGTAGAAAGTAGTATCATGCAGCAAAGAGAGTACTTAAAAATGGCAGATGAGGTAGAAAGAACAACAAAAAACATTAAAGTAGTACGCTTTGCTAATGATACGAAAGAAATGTTTGAGGAAAATGTACAAAAGTATTTTGGAGAATATTTTAAGTAAAAAAGTTAAGGAATATCGATTTTGATATTCCTTAACTTATATAAAAGAAACAATTTATTTATCATCTTAAAACACAGAAAGGATAGAAATAAAAAATGAAAGTAGGGTTCGTTCATTTAGGATGTAGCAAAAATTTAGTAGATACAGAAATGACCATAGGGCTATTCAAAGAAAATGGCTACCAAATTGTAAATAATGCAAAAGAAGCCGATATTATTGTAATCAACACTTGCGGTTTTATTACCCCTGCCAAAGAAGAAGCAATTAGCACCATTTTAGAAATGGCAGAAGAAAAAAAGAGAAGATGTCAGTATTTAATTGTTATGGGATGTTTAGTTCAGCGCTATAAAGAAGATTTGCAAAAAGCTATTCCAGAAGTGGATTTATGGATTAAATACGATTCTTACAATACCATTTGGGAGCAAATAGAAGCGGTGATTAGACCAAAGCAAATCAAAGGCAAAGAATTAGATTCATTAAACCATAGCAATACCACTTTAGATTTTTTAAATAGAACCATTACTACAGGAGAAAATTTTGCTTACTTAAGAATTGCAGAGGGTTGTAGTAATTTTTGCACTTATTGTGCCATTCCTAAGATTAGAGGAAAATATAGCAGTAGAAAAATAGAAGATATTTTAGAAGAAGCCAAGCAACTTGCAAAAGAGGGGTATAAAGAAATCATTGTCATTGCACAAGATACCACAAAATATGGAATCGATTTATATGGAAAACCACGCTTAGCAGAACTATTACAAGAACTATGTAAAATACAAGGTATAAAATGGATTCGTTTTTTATATGCTTACCCAGAAACCATTACCGATGAACTAATAGAAGTAGTAAAAAAGGAAGAAAAAATTTGCTCATATTTTGATATTCCAATTCAGCATATTGCCAATCCAGTATTAAAAAGAATGAATCGAAAAAGTGACAAGCAAAGTATAGAAAAATTAATTACAAAATTAAGAAAAGAAATTCCTAATGTTGTCATTCGAACGACAGTAATGGTAGGTTTTCCAGGGGAAACCAAAGAAGACTTTGAAGAGTTATATGAATTTGTAAAGAAAGCGAAATTTGATAGATTAGGAGCATTTTCTTATTCCAAAGAAGAAAATACACCAGCAGAAAAATTACCAAATCAAATTCATTGGAGTACAAAGAGAAGTAGGTACAATAAAATTATGAGTTTGCAACAAGAAATAGCAGAAGAAAAACAAAAAGAATTAATTGGAACAAAATTAGAAGTATTAGTAGAAACCAAAACCTTTGATAACCAATATTATGTAGGAAGAAGTTATCGAGAAGTGCCGGACATTGACGGCCTAATTTATATACCAACAACAACGACAACAATGACCGAAAAAGATTTATTAGGAAAATTTGTAACTTGCACCATTACTGGTGCACAAGGTTACGACCTAATTGGAAATTTTAGGAACGGGGGTTAAAATTTCCAAAAAGTTTATAGAAAAGTGACGGAGCAAAAAATATAAAAATAGCCCTAAATAAAATAATTATTTAGGGCTATAAAGATTGCATTAAAAATCTAAAAGCTTAAAATCTTTTACGACTTCATCAATAGAAGGGTCATGTTGATCTGTAAACTTACCAAAGATAGCATTATTATCACAAAAAGATTTTGGAACACTTTCTTTCTGTTTCTTTTTCATAATGCCTAAAAATGTTCCGGTAAGTCCGCCTCCTAAAATAATGCTGACACATAGTAAGATAACAGATAACGTACTGTTCATTTGAAATTCTCCTTTCAGACATCTTTTATGAAAAGTTTTTAGTTATATGGAATTATATCATAAAATTATGAAAAAAAACACCTATTATTTTAAATAAAAAGGAAAGAAATGGACGCGTCCAAAATCTTTCCTTTTTTCTTTATTTATTAAAATCAACTTTTACATTTTTTCTAGCTTCTTCACTATCTACAGTAAATAAAGACTCTGGTTTGAAATGGAATAGAGAAGCAACAATATTATCTGGAAATACTTCTACTTTCGTATTATACATCATAGCTGTATCATTATAAAATTGTCTTGCAAAAGAAATTTTATTTTCAGTTTCTGTTAAACTATTTTGTAGTTCACTGAAATTTTGATTTGCTTTTAAATCAGGGTAGTTTTCAGAAACTGCCATAATCGTTTTTAAAGCACTAGACAAAGCATTGTCTAATTCTGCTTTTTCTTTTACAGAACTTGCATTAGCCCAAGAAGAACGAAGTTCAGTTACTTTTTCTAATACTTCTTTTTCATGTGTCATGTAACCTTTTACAGTTTCTACTAAATTTGGAATTAAATCGAATCTTCTTTGTAATTGAACTTCGATTTGACTCCATGCATTTCTTACTTTTTGTCTTGCTTTTACCAAACCATTATAAACACCAATGATAAATAGGGCAATGACAACAACAATCGCTAAAATAATCAAAAATATCGTCATAATTAAATCCTCCTTTTCAATTAATACTATCATAACATAGATAAAACAAAATAACAAGTCAAAATTTTATCTTCCGCCCATTCCGGCCGCCTCCGCCACCGAAACCTCCACCGGAAGAGAAACCTCCGCCAGAACCACTACCAGAAGAATAATTAACAGAACTATAAGTACTGGTAATGGAATTGTTTATGGTATGAATAAAACTATGAGAAAAATTACCGTAGCTCATCCAATATAAATAAGCATATCCATGTGAGGTCATATAATCTACATCATTAAATTGTGGATAAATCACTTTTAATTGTTTTAATACTGTATCTGCAATGCCAAACGCAGTGGCAAATACTAAATATTTTTCCCATAATACTAATTCAGGAACTTCTTTTTCCTTCATCATAGAAAAATCTTGCATATAGTTTTTAAGTCCAATCCATGCTTCTTTTTCATCGATTCCTTTTTGTGTTAGTGTATTGTACCTTCCCGAAATTTTAAAGCAATATATAATACAAATAATAGAAGGAATTACATTTACAATCATAAAAGGAATACTTACGATGGAAAGAAATAAATAACCAAATCCTTTTGCTAGCCAATTGTTATATTGTTGATATAGATTTTTATCATAGTTTCCTTGCGATTCTGCTTCCTTTTTTGCATAAGTTTCCATACTATTGTATTTAGATAAGAACGAAGAAGAATGCTTTTTACAATAGGATTCAAAGTCCTTCATCGTAAATTCTTTACTAGAATTTACTTTTTCTAATATTTCATAGATTTCTAATTCCGCTTTAGGTAATAAAGAAGTGTCCATATTTGGAGTTAAAGTAATTTTAATTTCGTTTTTCTTTTCCCCTAAAACTTCAAAACTTAAATATTTTTTTAAGCATAAATCTAACATAGTAGCAGAAAACACATTAGAGGCATGAAAAGAAAAACTAGAATTTTTGAAATAATATAAAAAGGCTGCTTGTGCAGGTGTTGCATTTTCATTTGGAATCTCACGGAAATATTTGGAAGGCGTGGTAGGTTTATAGTTTGGGGTCTTCTGCAATTCTAGTTTATATGCTTTTGTTTTTTTAATCAGAACAATAGCAAGAATAATTCCTACAATATTGGTAAGAGTGAAAAAACATATCTTGACAATCTCCATTATTTGTTGTCTTCTAGCAATTGCTTCTCTTTTTCTATTGGCTTCCTGTGCCCAAGTTTGTTCCTGACCTAAAATTTGGCTTAATTTATCTTGATAAGAAAAATTATAGTTATTAGAAAATATATAAGTTGGAGTGACAATTCTTACTTCTAACATAGTATGACTAGCTAAATTTTCTACTTCAAAAGAAGCAGTATTATTAGAAATTTTGCTAATATTTCCATTTAAAGGTCCATGTGCCCAAACACGAAAATCATCAAGATTTACTACGCTTGTAGGTAAGGTAATGGTTCCTGTTACTTTCTTAGCAGGAATCGCAGAATCTGTGCCAATAAATTGCCAGTAAAATTCACTACAATCGAAATAATTTTTAACAGCATCAACAATAGTATAGCTCATTTCAAAGGTTCTTCTGGCATAACTATTATCTTCATGAACACCCCATGCAATTTCAAAATCACCACTGGAATTTCTTAAAGCATAGAAACAATCTTTATCTACATGATATTTTTCTTGGTAGATTTGAGAAAAATTTTTTCGCGTACCGTTAGTTATCTCTACTAAGGAAACATTTTCAATACCAGAATATTTGCTAGAATCAATTTCAAAAGTTTTAAATAAGGTATTAGTATCTTCAATAGAAATATCCCAAGTTTCTGTTACATTGGCACTACCATCTGCATTTAATGTAACATCATAAGATAAATTTTTTAATTCTAAATCTCCTGCATATACATGCGTGTGCCATAAGAAAAACAAGCTACTGAAAAAGAAAATAAAGAAAATATATTTTTTTAATTTCATACAAAATTCCATTCCTTTCTTGCTTCACTTTAGAAGGCAACATTCGTAATGAAAGATTAGTTCTTTAAATAGACCTTCTATTGATAATGTTATTATATAAAAAAAGGCGTTAAAATACAAGAAAATTTTTAACATTTGCGTAAACCTTTTTCTATTTTTACAAGAACCAAATACACAAACAAGCCATATAATGTAGTAAGATGTAAAATTATATCATTTTACAGAAGCAATATGCAAAAGGAGGCTTAAGCAAACATACAATGGAAGAGGCAAATACATTAAATAAGGTGAAATTAAATCAAGAAGTGAAAATAAAAAAAATAGATACTTCTCGGGAATATTAAAAGAAGAATTTTAGATTTAGGTATGATAGAAGGAACGAAAATAAAGCCAGTATTAAGAAGCCCACTTGGAGATCCAACTGCCTATGAGGTAAGAGGGAGTTTAATTTCGTTAAGGGAAGAAGAGGCTGAGAAAATTTATATTGTAGAAAAGTAATAAAACTATTGAAATTTGTTAAAAAATATGTTAGGATTATTAACATAATAGAAACTATAAATAAACTCAAAACTAATTAGTTAAGGAGGAAAAAGGAATGAAGCGTATTTTTCAAAGGCGGTATCATCCTAAGGCTATTTATTTATTAACTACCGAAGTCATTTCGGACTATAATAATGGTACTGGAGCAGGTCCTATCTCTGTTACACAATACTATCTAGCCAAGAAAAGAGGAAACACATTTTATGAGTTGTTTTCTAAGGTGAAATTAAAAAAGGAAAATTCTGCTATTTCGGGTTTTGTTTCTAAAAAATTCAATATTCCTATTATTAAAGAGGTAGATTCAATGGAAGCATATGTGAAAAACCCGGACACAAAGGTAACTATTGAAGAGCTATTTTATTTTATTACTGCATTAAATGCAGAAGAAATGGCTTTTTGTATCTCTAAAAAAGGTAAACATCGATAAAATCTTTTTTTTGTTAAATAACAGAAAGGAGGGAAATATTATGGAATTATAATTAATTAAAAAAGCATGCTTATGACAAGAATTTTGTCATAGGCGTGCTTTTTTTCTATTTCTTGCATACAAATAAAGTAGAAGAAAAAAGAAAGGAATGAAGCTTATTATGGGACTAACAGCAAGTTCAACAGGAAGCAAATTATTACAAAATGACATAGAAGAATTAAAAGAAAAATGTGATTATACCATTGCCATAGCCGGTAACCCAAATGTACGGAAAATCTACGATTTTTAATGCTTTAACACGGAATGAAACAACATACAGGCAATTGGCCACGGAAAAACAGTAGAAAATAGTAGTGGTATTTATGAATATAACAATAAAAAATTCTTATTGGTAGACATTCCAGGAACGTATTCTATTATGTCCAATTCCGAAGAAGAAGAAATTGCAAGAGATTACATTTGTTTTGGAAACCCAGATACTACAGTTATTATTTTAGATGCTACTTGTTTAGAAAGAAACCTAAATTTAGTTTATCAAATTATGGAAATTACGCCCCATATTGTGGTGTGCGTCAATTTACTAGATGAAGCTAAGAAAAAAGGAATTCAAATTGATTTTAAAAAATTAGAAGAAAAATTAGGAGTTCCTGTAGTAGGGACCATAGCCAGAAAAAAGAAAACACTAAAAAAATTAATGCAAAAAGTAGAAGAAGTAGCTTCTCATACAATCACTCCAAAACCAAATAACATTACCTATATTCCTGTGATAGAAGATGGAATTAAAGAAATATCTAGTAAAGTAGAAAACATTTTACCAGAAGAAAAACAAGGTTTGGCACGATGGATATCTTTAAAACTAATGGATAGGGAAGAAAAAATCTTAACCTCTATTCAAGAAAAATTAAACATTTCATTATTTGAAAATGAAGAAGTAAAAAATAAAATGATACAAGTAGACGAAATGTTAAAAAAACATGACATTACAGAAGAAAATATTCGAGATACCATTGTTTCTAGTATTGTATTTGAAGCAGAAAGCATCGTAAAAGACGTTGTTACCTATGAAAAAGAAGCGTATCAAGAAAGAGATAGAAAAATTGATAAAATCATTACCTCAAAAATATGGGGAATTCCTATTATGATCGTATTTTTAGGAATTATTTTATGGATTACCATTGTAGGAGCAAACTATCCGTCAGAACTTCTTTCTACTTTTTTTGGATGGCTAGGGGAAAAACTAATCTGGCTTTTTGATTATGTAGGAGCACCTGTATGGCTAAAAGGACTATTAATAGAAGGCGTTTACCAAACGGTAACATGGATTATTTCGGTTATGCTACCACCTATGGCAATTTTCTTTCCGATGTTTACTTTGCTTGAAGATTTAGGTTATTTGCCACGTATTGCTTTTAACTTAGATAAATATTTTAAAAAGGCATGTAGCTCACGGAAAACAAGCTCTAACTATGTGTATGGGGCTTGGCTGTAATGCAGCAGGAGTAGTAGGATGCCGTATTATCGATTCACCAAGAGAAAAATTAGTATCTATTTTAACCAATAGTTTTATGCCATGCAATGGAAGATTTCCTTTTTTAATTTGCATTGCTAGCATTTTTATAGGAAGTTACTTTGCAGGAGCTATGCAATCTGTGATATCTACTTTGGCTGTTCTTGGCATTATCATTTTAGGGGTTGTACTTACATTACTCATTTCCAAAATACTATCTAAAACCATTCTAAAAGGAATGCCAAACTCCTTTATTTTGGAACTTCCACCGTACAGAAAGCCACAAATAGGGAAGATACTGGTTCGCTCTATTTTAGATAGAACCCTATTTGTACTTCGGAAGAGCCATTGCCGTTGCTGCGCCAGCAGGACTGATTATTTGGTTGTTTGCTAACATTCAAATAGGAGATAGTAGTATTCTAACCTATGTTGCTAATTTTTTAGATCCATTTGCAAGTTTAATGGGATTAGACGGCTATATTTTAACTGCTTTCATTCTAGGACTTCCTGCCAATGAAATTGTACTTCCTATTATTTTAATGAGTTATATTGGGCAAGGCAGTTTAGTAAGCATGGAAGAAAACATGGCGATTCGACAAATTTTAGTACAAAACGGTTGGACGTTGCTTACTGGAATTAATGTTATGCTATTTACCCTTTTACATTTTCCTTGTGGAACCACACTTCTTACTATCAAAAAAGAAGCAGGGGGATGGAAGTGGGCCATTTTATCTTTTGCACTTCCAACGGTATGTGGAATTGTACTATGTATGTTCACAACATTATTGTGGAATGTGTTTGTGGTGTAAGAAATAAAGTAATTGTGTAGTAGGTTTTAGCAAGTGATTGTTTACAATCATTTGCTTTTTTGTTATACTTTTAGTGAGACAATATGAAAAATATAATACAACTACATATACAGATTCTAATGTAGATATTGTTATTTATTATAGAAAAATAGGAAGGATAAAAATCACTGATTGTATTATAGATATACACTATAACCCATCTAATCATATTTAAAACAAGTAGAATTAGAGCAATCCATATAACAATTTTTAGAATTTTCAATATTATTTTTAATTCAACTTTTCCTTTTTCATCACCTTTTTTCATAGTTATTGTCCTTTTTTGTTATTTATAAGAATAATATCATTTTTTAATTTTATATCAAGTACATTTGAGTATTATAATAATTACTTTTGTTATAAAAAACGAACTTAAAATTTCTAACCCACTTTCATATTCTTTCACTTTCTGTCGAAAATTCTCCAATGCTGTAATTACCTACTTTTCTAAATATTAAATATTGTCCTATCATATTTGGTTGATGAATATGTTTGTCTTTTAAAAAGTCTAAACTATTTAATAATTTTCATAAAGTTCCTCATCATTTTGATTACAATTATCATATTTTTCGATTTTTATTCCTATATCTATTATATCTTTATATTCGTTTATATCTTTTATATATATGTATCCTATTTTTTCATGAGTTATTGTATTTAGCCAACAATATCCTTCTTTAAAGAAAGAAATATCTTCTGGTAAATATGGAGGTTTAAAATCATATAAAGAATCTACAGTATGTAATAAGAATTCTTCTATCTCAGGACAAGCTCTATAAAAGCATATATCATATAAGTATTGTTCCTTATATTTTAAAGATTCACCTTGATTCGTATTCATATATACTTCAGTGCCTATCCATCTTGGATTATGTCTTTCTTTAATTAAATATTTTTTAAATTTTTCTTTTAAACTGCCAATAGACTTTTCTTGAAGTAATAGATTTTTTTTTGCTTTAATTTCTTCTTCTATATTATAAATTAGTCGTTCTTTTATCAATTTGTCTATTTCTATTTTTGATTCTTTGTGTAAAGCATAAACTAAATTTAATTGTTTTCCTAATATTAAGTGTATATTATTATATAAATTCTTATATTCATGATTGATATACTTTATATAGTTAGATTCTATATCTTCAATTGGTACATTTAATATATTACTGATTTTGTTTATAATATCATAATTTGCACATTTTATATATCGATCTCTTCTAAAAACAAACATAACTACATCGCTTTTTTTTATGGAATATGTTATTAAATTTCTATATTTTTTATGTTTAGGATTTTCTTTTATAATACAAATCATTTTCTTTCTCCTTGTGTACTTTATTTTTTATGTAGTTGTTCTACATAGTATCTTATTATGTGCCATAGAACAATATGTGTGGGTGTCTATGCTTATCATCTATATGAAAATGTTGATAATAACTTCTTCTAGGAATTTAATTTTTATCAATTTCAGGACCTATTGCATCAGAAAATGCTAATGTTATTGCTTGTGCATAATCTCTGTCTTTACACATAAGTATAATTTTTTTAAAAATTTTTATTAATTTTAGAATTCTAAAATGTTACACTTAATATAGTTAAACAGTAAGTCCTTTTTGTATGCCATAATCTAGGTAAGTGCTATGTGTTAGGATCATACTTAAGACCATTTAACTATTTTTTTTGCTTATATAACATTATTTTCACAAGCTCTAACTAGTCTATTCATGATGCTAAGTCCTAAATTTTTTTCTTCTAAGCCTTCAATAATGGCAACATCACAATTTAGTCGATCTACTTCTCTTAAACTAGAAAAAATATTACTAGAAACTTCTTGTAGATTATTTTTACTTCCTAAACTAATAAATCTATCGTTAGGAACATTGATATATTCTTTATCTTCTGCAAATCCTAATACACAACAATTAGGAAATTTAGAAATTAAAAGATTATTTATCTTAGATATTTGGTCTGCATCATTTTTCACCAATATGCATTTTGTTTTAGGTGCATAATGCCTATACTTCATACCTGGACTTTCTACTTTTTCATTTTCTTTTATTTTTCGAAATAAGTTATCACTAAGTTTAACACTACCGAACAACATTCTTGATATCATCTTCAGTAACAAATCCAGGTCTAAGAATAACGGGAACTCCATCTACTACTTTTACAACCGTAGATTCAATTCCAATATTACATTTGCCACCATCTACTAGAATATCTACTTTATTATAAAAATCTTCTTTTATATCTTCTATACAAGTTCCGCTAGGTTTCATAGATAGGTTTGCACTAGGTGCTGCAAGAGGAATGTTGCTTTTTTCAATCACTTTATGAATAATTTTATGACTAGGCATTCTAATACCAACCGTTTGTCCGAAAGCAAGTTACAGTATCGCAAATACATTTTTTCTTATTTAATATAAGTGTAAATGGTCCAGGCATAAAACAATCAATTAGTTTTTCTTCTATTTCATTTGGTTTTTCTGCAATTTCCTCAATCATTTTCTTATTTGCTACATGAACGATTAAAGGGTTATCTTGTGCTCTACCCTTAACAGTAAATATTTTTTTACAGGCCTCGTCTGAAAATGCACTTGCAGCAAGACCATAGACTGTTTCAGTAGGAAGTATAACTAAACTATTATTTTTTAAATTTTCTATTACGTTATTTAATTCATTTTCATTAATATTATTTTTCCAATCATAAATTTGCATCATGTATTATTGCACCATCTTATCTACATATTTTACGAAAATAACACTTTCTACTAAATCAATAATAGAATACATAAGCATAATAATAGCAATCGTTACAATTAAAGCGCCACTTTCAAATATCATGTACAAACCACCAATGATAATAAGAATAGATAAAATAAGTGAAGTACTCCAAATAAGAACCTCTGCACGATGTAATTTAAAAGATAAAGATAATCTTAAAAGTCCACTATACACAATCCAAATTCCTATTATCATACGAAACATAGTTTCAATAAGACCACTATAAAAGATAGTAATTAGGCCAATAATAATAGCAATAATTCCATATAATAAATCATAATTGTAAAAATCATATTTTCCTTTTGCTACAAAATAATTTATAATTTTAATAACACCATAAATAGCAAAAATTCCTCCTAAGATATAAGAAATTATTTTTGTTGCAGAATCTGGTTTTATTATCATAAAAATAGCAATAAGGGCAAATACTACAGATACTAGTATATCTGACCAACCTGATTTTTTTAATAAACTTTTCATATCATTTCCTCCTTTTTTATTATTGATACTCTATCACAACTTGTCCCTTTTTTCAATTATTTTTTTATAGAACTTATTCTATAAAGTTTCATATAATAAACTAAAAAAGGAGATTTTATTGATGAAGAATGAAATTGTATTAGAAAAAGCTGCTTATGAGGTAGCAAAGCAAGCGTCTATTCCACCATACATTTATCAACTCCCAGTAGAAGAGGGAAGAAAAGTATTAGAAGAGGCACAAAATAGTAAAGTGTATCAGTATCCAGCAGAGGTAAAAATAACTTCTATAGATACGAATTGCCATGGTAAAATAGAGGTATATGTAGTTACTCCTTCTTATGAAGCAAGGGCAAGAAATATCATTTTCTATATTCATGGCGCAGGTTGGGTATTTGGAAGTTTCCATACACATGAAAAATTAGTAAGAGAGTTAGCTTATAGAACCAATTCTGTCGTCATATTTCCAGAATATACGCGTTCTCCAGAAGCAAAATTTCCAGTTGCTATAGAACAATGTTACTCTATTCTCAATCAAATTCCTACTATTTTGCAGTATTATGCTATTCATGCAGATATGCGCTATTTAACAGTTGCTGGCGATAGTGTAGGAGGAAATATGGCAATTGCAATGAGCCTACTTTCCAAGTTCCAAAATGGACCTAAAATATATAAACAACTATTATATTATCCTGTCACAGATGATAATTTTAATACCGATTCCTATCTTGAATTTGCTACGAATTATTATTTAACTCGTGATGGTATGAAATGGTTTTGGGATAACTATGAGCCAAATAAGGAAAAAAGAAATTCCATTCTTATGAGACCGTTAAAAGCAAGTTTAGAACAATTAAAAGATTTGCCACCAACCATGATTTTAAATGGAGAAGCAGATGTATTAAGAGACGAAGGAGAAGCTTTTGCTAATCAATTAAGAAAAGCAGGAAATGAGGTAACACAAGTTAGATTTCAAGGGATGATTCATGATTTTGTGATGTTAAATAGTTTAAATGCAACCAATGCTTGCAGAGCTGCCATGAATCTTTCAACAGAATGGATAAATGAATAAAAAAATGAATGAAAAAAGGAAAGTTCAATTAAAACTTTCCTTTTTGTATTTTAATAGTTTTCTGCTTTTATTTCAAAGTAAGCTTGTGGGTGTTTGCAAACTGGGCAAATTTTTGGAGCTTCTGTTCCAACAACAATATGTCCGCAGTTTCTGCATTTCCAAATGACAATGCTTCCTTTTTTGAATACTTCTCCACTTTGAACGTTTTCTAATAACTTTCTATATCTTTCTTCATGTTCTTTTTCAATAGCAGCAATTCCTCTAAAGGTAGCAGCAATTTCTTTAAAGCCTTCTTCATCTGCTTCTTTTGCAAATGTATCGTACATATCGGTCCATTCATAGTTTTCGCCAGCAGCGGCAGCAGCTAAGTTTTGCATGGTATCTCCAATACCATTTAAATATTTGAAATGTAATTTAGCATGTTCCTTTTCATTTTCTGCTGTTTCTAAGAAAATAGCAGCGATTTGCTCATAACCTTCTTTTTTTGCTACACTTGCAAAATAAGTGTATTTATTTCTTGCTTCTGACTCTCCAGAAAATGCAGCTTTTAAATTTGCTTCTGTTTTTGATCCTTTTAATTCCATAATTTTTAACCATTCCTTTCCCTGCCTTTTATGCAAAAGGCACAAAATTTATTTTTGAAATAGAAATGAAATTCCTTTCATTTTGCTTTCATAGTTATATTATAGAAAACACAAAAAGTCAAGATAAAGGGACTAAAAAATTAAGGAAAAAGATTGACAAAAAGAGTGAAAAATGAAAAAATAAGAAAGAAAAATAAATAAGGAATAAATTGAAAAAATAATAGGCTCAGTAATTACGTTAAATGAAAAATTATTCCTAAAAGAAAGGAAAGTTGTAACATGGAAAAAATAAGAGGATTTGAAGTAGCAAAAGGATTTGAAGATAAAGAAATTCATCTTCCTGTTAGAAAAACAAAATATTCTGCAGGATATGATGTAGAAGCAGCAGAAGACTGCGTTGTACCATCTTTTCATAAAGGAATGAAACCAACTTTAATTAAAACAGGAATAAAAGCTTATATGCAAGACGACGAAGTGTTAATTTTAGCTAATAGAAGTTCCAACCCAGGAAAGAAAGGATTAATTTTAGCCAATAGTATAGGGGTTATTGATAAAGACTATTATGGGAATCCAGATAATGATGGACACATCATGTTTGCCTTTTTTAATGTAAAGGATGAAGATATCGAAATAAAAAAAGGAGATTGTATTGGACAAGCTATCTTTCAAAAATATTTTGTAGCTGATAATGATATAGCAGAGGGAGAAAGAACGGGTGGATTTGGTTCTACTAGTAAATAAAGAAGCATAAAAAAAGACTAACAGGTATTGAGTTAGCCTAGTACAGAGATAATACATCTTCAATGACATAAGAAATAGGAAGAACATCTTCGTTATCAGATTGAATATAGAAAATAGGAGAACCTGTAGATTTCTCTTTGTAAACAGAAACAGTAACAGTTCCACATTTTTTACCTATCATAGAATCTTTCTTTCTAGGAATCACATTTTCTAGTAAATTACGCATAATACACCTCTTTTCAATTTGCAGTAGGTTTTTAATATATCAAATGAAAAATGCAAAGTATGTCGAAACTTGTAAATGACATAAAATTTTTTTGGAAAATTTCTGTATCTATTGATTTTTATAGAAAAAGTGATAGTAAAAATATTTTAAATAAAAAAACAAAAAGAGTATAGTGTCGAATTGTGTCGGAAATAAATTATTGACAAAGCGTAGTAAAATGATATAATAAAAACAACACCTTATCATTATGTTAATTTTATTATATATTCTATGTAGAAAGAGGGAAGAAAAATGTATAAGTTATTTAAGTTTTTATATAATAGTATAAAAGGAGAAAATAGAATGAAAAAAACTTATACGATTATTGTGCATAAAGAAAATAATATTTATTGGGGAGAATGTCCAGAATTACAAGGTTGTTTTGCCCAAGCAAAATCAGTTGAACAGCTAAAAAAATTAATGATGGAATCTATCTATTTATATTATAATGATAACCTAGAAGAAAAAGAAAAGATAGATCAAATAGAATTGGAGCTTTCTTATGCCTAAAATTCCAAGGATAAGAGCAAAAGATTTTTTAAAATATCTAAAAAGATATGGATGCACAGAGCTTTCTACACATGGTTCACATCATAAAGTAGTAAATGATAAGAATAACAAAAATAGTACAGTAGCAATACATTCCAATGCAATTTTAACTCCAGGTTTATTTTCTGCTATACTAAAACAATTAGAAATTGATGAAAAAGAATTTATAAAATTTATTGAGAAAAATTAAAAAAAAGCAACTTTCAAAAATATTGAAAGTTGCTTTTATTGGCTGGGCTGGCTAGATTCGAACTAGCGCATGCCAGAGTCAAAGTCTGGTGCCTTACCGCTTGGCTACAGCCCAATAATAATGGGGTGGAATATGGGACTCGAACCCATGGTCTCCAGTGCCACAAACTGGCGCGTTAACCAACTACGCTAAATCCACCATTTCCACATGCATTTACTATTTTAACTTATTTTACCCAAGTTGTCAACCACTTTAAACATTTTTTCATGTAAAAATTATCATCGTCAATTAAAAAAGTAAAATCTATTTACTAAAAAATAAAGATAATTTAGTTCTACATTAACAACTATTGTAAGAT
>CANQTK010000012.1 GCA_947626735.1 uncultured Clostridia bacterium | reverse complement strand
AACTTTATTATTAATTCTAAGCTTTATTATATATTTAAAACTTGTATTAAAGTTTTCCGAAACTTCTTGACACTAATCTTTTATTTCACCTTTTAGATTAAATTAATAATTGTCATCGTGATTATGAGTTGTCATTTCATTTTGTTTTCCATAATACCATACAAGAGCAACAGTAATAACACCTAGAATTCCTAAAATAAGAAATGTCCATGCCGTTTCTCCCATACCAAGGAACGTATTTCCTGTTCCTGTTGCAGATGTTCTAGTAGCTGTATAATCGCCATTATTCGTGTCAGTCATCATACCACCACGTGCGGCATTATCCTTTGTTAAATCTTCAGCTCCGTTTTCTACATCTGAAATTCCTTCACGAATACCACCTGCAATACCACTTGCTGCATCTTCTACAACATTTTCAGCGCCACCTACAAAATTGCGAATTCCATTTACGGCATCAGATGCCATATTATTCTCTGCAAAAGAGGAAACACCAAAAAGTAGAAAAGCTAAAATAGTAATAATTGCTATTAACGTTTTCTTTTTCATAAAAACCTCCTTATCTTCTTACTAAGTAAAAAAATTTAGTTAAAGTTTGATTTTTTAAATTTAAACTTCAATATTAGTATTCATTTTTCAAGATAAAATATACAAGAAAATGACAAGTTTAAAAATTTCCATACATAAGAAAAGAAAAAAAGACAAAAAATACAAAATAAAAAAAGATATGTTTTTTCATATCTTTCTTAAAATGTTTGAAAATTTTTACGATTAAGAATGCATACGTATTAAAATAGCAATACCTAATAAAATTAACACAACACCAACAACAATGATAATAATATTTAAGATGTTGGTTAAACTAAATGTTTCGTTAGAAACAGAGGAAACAGAACTCACAGAAGTAGTCGATGCATTAGGTGTTAGAGATTCATCAATAGTTTCATTAGCTATTTCGTTGGCAACTAAATTTTCTTCTACTAATTCATTTTGTACATCATTATTTTCTTGTTGCAAATTCATATTAATATCTGTTGCCAAAACAGTATGCGTAATAAAGAATAAAAAAATAAATAAAATAGTGAATAATTTTTTTGTTGTTTTCATATAAGAAACCTCCTTATAAAACGTAAAAGATATTTTTCTTTTGAATACTATAATCATACACAATAAAGAAAAAAAAGTCTAGTCCTTTCAAAAAAATTATAAAAATATTTTGTAGTAAAGATAGTTTTTATAAAATATACAAACAAATACAAACATTTCTTGATGATAAAAATCCATAGAAAGACAAATTAATTATTACAATATTATTACGAAAATATTGCAAAAATATTACAGAATGAAAACATTTTAATTACATTTTTATTGTTTTAATTACAAATATTGACAATAAAAAATTTTAATTTTAAAATGAAAAAAGAGTATGCAACAGAAAACATAATATAAAAATGGAAAAGAGGTTAAGAAATGAAAAAAATTAAAAATTTAAAAAAAATAGTAGCAGCAATTCTCATACTTACATTCATGGTAAATTTATGTTTAACAGTTAAAGCAAATACTACAGGTAAAACACATACTATTACGATAACAGGTGCTGGATCAGGACATGAATATGTAGTTTATCAAGTGTTCACAGGAAATCTGAAAGAAAGTACAGGCGAAATGGGTGATATTGAGTGGGGAACAGGGGTTGAATCAACCACTTTATTAGAAGCATTAAAAGCATCAACGACAAAAATTCAAGAAAGAACTTTTAATGGTGAAGGAGTTGCAGAAACAACTGGAAACGAAAAAGAACTAAAAGAAATTTTTGCTGACTGCGATGAAGCATATGAAGTTGCAGTTGCTTTAAGTCCATATGAAGATAGTTCTGATGTTATTCGTGAATTTGCACAAATAATAGGAAATAACTTAAAAGGAGAAGGCGTAAAGGCTGTAGCAAGTGGAGATAACTATACAGTTAGTGGGCTAACTACAGGATATTATTTTATAAAAGACAATAAAAGTGTAGAAACAGAAGCACAAACGAGATATATTTTAAATCTTGTAAAAGATAGTACTATTGCAGTAAAGGCAGATGCTCCAACAATGGAATTAAAGGTAAATGATAGTAAGAATTCGTATGTAGAAGCTTTAGATTATCAAATTGGAGATACGGTTGAATTTCAAATGATAGGTAAATTACCAAATCAATCAACTTTTTCTGATTATAGTCAATATAAATATATTTTTCACATAGAACTTCCAGAAGGTTTAGATTATATAGATAATTCATTCAAAGTAACACTAAAACAAGGTAGCACAACAACTGATATAAAAGTAAATTTTGATGATTCTATACTTGAAGATGAAGTTACAATAGGTTGTGAAAATATTAAAACGATTGAAGCAATATCGAAATTAACAGATACTGAGAATGCTGAAATAGTTGTTACATATAATGCAAAATTGAATGGAACCACTACGAAAACAACAAAAAATGTGACGAATGCTTATCTAGAATTTTCAGATAATCCAAATAAAACGGGAGCAAGTTCAACTAGCACAACATTAAAAAATGCAGCTAGTGTATATACTTATGTCTTAGATATAGAAAAAATAAACGGAAAAATTCAAACTCAAAAATTAGATGGAGTAGGTTTCAAAATTTATGAAGGAACTATAGAAACACCAATTGAAAATAAAAAATGGGCTAAAATAGGAGAAAATGGATTAATTACTGAATGGGTAACCAATGAAGCTGATGCAACAGAAATGTTTACACAAAACGGTGGACAACTTAATATATATGGATTAGACAATAAAACATACGTATTAAAAGAAACAACAACACTAGATGGATTTAATACAAGAGATGATATGCAATTTACAATAAGTTCTACCATAGGTAATACAGAAAAAGCCCAAAATGTAAATACTTTAAAATTAGCTATAAAAGACGGAAACAATGCAGAAGGAGATACTAACAGTTTAAAATTCACACTACAAGTATTAAATTATCCAGGAGGATTATTGCCAGAAACAGGTGGTATAGGAACAGTTATATTCTATGTAATAGGTGGTATATTAATTGTTTCTGCAATTATCTTAATACTACCAAAAAAGAAAAAGAAAGAAGAATAAAACCAGAATAAAATATTTTATATAGGATGAAAAAGTTATGAAAAATAAATTACGTAAATATTTAATCGTTATACTATTTATAGTAGGTTTATTGTTCATGCTTTATCCAACAATAAGCAATTATTGGAACGATATAAAGCAATCTAGTGTCATTGCAAAAAATATAGAAAAAGTGGAAGAATTAACAGAAGAAGATTATACAGAATTATTAGAGAATGCAAGAATATATAACGAATATATAGCAAAAAATAATTTTTTACAGATGACAAAAGCTCAATTGGCAAGATATAAGAATGTATTGAAAGTCTCAGAAGATGGCATGATGGGATATATTGAAATTCCAAAAATAAATGTGAAATTACCAATCTATCATGGTACTAGTGATGAAGTTCTACAAGTAGCAATAGGACATATGGAAGGATCATCACTACCAATAGGAGGAAAAAGCACACATACTGTGTTATTAGGTCATAGAGGTCTTCCATCTGCCCAACTTTTTACAAGCTTAGACAAGATGGGAGAAGGAGATATATTTTATTTAAATTTCTTAAAAGAAAAAATCGCATATGAGGTTGATAATGTTAGTGTAGTTGAGCCAGAAGAATTAGATGATTTAAAAATTATAGAAGGAGAAGATTATGCTACATTAGTTACATGCACTCCTTATGGAGTTAATACACATAGATTGCTTGTTAGAGGAAAAAGAACAGAGATATCTGAAGATATAGACATAAAAACAACATTAAATGCTTTAGATATTATCAAAATATTAGTCATCATTTTTATTGTTATTATTATGATTATAATATTAAGACATCAATTAAAAAAGAAGAAAAAGAATAAAAAATATAATAGAAAGAGAAAAACACATGAAACATAAACCAAAAATAATTAATTTGATTAGTAAGTTAATATGTTTGATTGTAATTTTATATGTTCTATGCTATACTAGAGTGCTTGCAAATGAATTAAAGCAAGATACTCCTCTTATTGATGTTAATAAAATGGCAACATTACAAATAAAGTATGATTACGATGAAAATACACCATTAACGGATGTTAATTTTAAAATATATCGAGTAGCATCAGTATCGAGTGCATTTGATTATACCCTAATCAATGAATTTGAAAATTATCCAGTGAATTGCAATGGATTAAATACAGCACAGCAGTGGCGTGACTTAGCAACAACTTTAGATGCATATGTTGCTAGCGACGGAATAATACCACTAATGGAAACAAGCACAGATGAAAATGGTCAAATAGAAATAAATAATTTAAAAACAGGATTATATTTAATAATAGGTGGAAGCAAAGAAATAGAAATAACAACATACTCTTGCGAGCCACTTTTAATTAGCTTACCTAATTTAAATTCAGAAAATACTTGGGATTATCAAGTAGAAATAGAGCCAAAAGTGAATAAATTTGATGATGTTAGTAGACTTTATGATAAACAAGTTACATTAGTATGGGATGATAGCCGATATGAAGATGTAAGGCCTATAGCAGTAGTTGTAAGATTATATAGACAAAAGGTATCTATGAACAAATCCATGACAGCATATGAAGATATAGAATCAACAATGGACTATGAACTATATGAAGAAGCAGTTTTAAATGCTGAAAATAATTGGACTTACATATTTAGAAATTTAGATAGAAAATATAAATACAAATTAATTGAGTTACCAATAGAAGGATATACAATTTCTATTAATGACGAAGGAGATTTTTATACAGTAACTAATACATATACAGCTAATAATGAGGAAGTTCTCCCACAAACAGGACAAACATGGTGGATAGTACCAGTTTTCGCTATTTCAGGAATCTTATTTTATGTAATTGGTTATATTCTAAATAAAAAAGGAAAAAAAGAATATGAAGAATAGAAAGCAAATATACGGTAATTTCTTGAAGATAATAGGAATTCTTTTTATTTTTCTTGCTTTATGCATCGTAATATATAATTTAATGGAAGACTATTTAGCAGGTATTAAATCTGAAGAAATACTAGATAAAATAGATGAATTATTGCCTACTGAAAATGATAATCAAAAAGTAGAAATACCAACAGCTGAAATAGATAATAATAACTATATGGGAATACTTACTATAGAAAGCATAGGAATTCGATTACCTGTCTTAGCAGAATGGGATTTTAATAAATTAAAAATAGCACCAGCAAGGTATAACGGTTCGGCATATCTTAGTAATTTTATCATTGCTGCACATTCATATAAATCGCATTTTGGAAATATTGGTAAATTAAAAAATGGTGATAAAGTTAAGTTTGAAGACTTAAATGGAAATACTTTTGAATATGAAGTGATACAAAAAGAAATAATAGAGAAAAAAGATACGAAAAAGATGAAAGAAGGAAATTGGGATTTAACTTTATTTACTTGTGATACTACTAATAATAAATATAGAACCACTATAAGACTTAGAAAAATAGCTATTTATTAGCATTATAAATTTATTTTGAGGAGTAAGAAAATATGAAAAATACGAAACAGTATATTCCTAGAAGTAAACATATGAAAAAGGCTAACAGAATTTACTTTCGCTTTATGTACATAGCATTAGCTATCATTATAACGGCTGTGATTATTAATTATATAGTAGTGGCAGCTGTAAACAGTGGAGAATGGACTGATGCAAATTCTGCTAGGGTTTATTTAAATTGGATGCCAACAGGACAATTTGCCGGAATAACTAAAAAAAATTATATTCATGTTTTTGCATTTGAAGGCGATACTATTGCTCTAGGAAGTAATATTTATAATGCAGGATATAATGTAGAAGGAACAAAAGAAACCAATAGTAAGCATGTTGATGAAAATTCAGTAGACATCGTTCTATATGATTTAGAGAATAACCCTATCACTATTGATATAAGGGAAAATGGTTTAGGACATATTAAAAATGTTGCAACAGAAAAATTAGCTAAAAGTATGACATCATATAAGGGAAATGGAGAATATAAACCAGTTACATACACAGTAAAGGAAACAGGAGTATACACAGTTGAATTTAGATCATATGGTGGAAATAGTATTGGTACTGGATACGAAAAAAACAAAAATGTCGAGTGGCCTGACCCATCTGTTACTACTGGTTTAATTGCAGCATGGGATATTTCTGTTTTTGATGAAAATGATCAGAAAAAAACAGGAAGAACATATTCAGATTATCTATCATTACAAACAGGTAAAACAGTAAGAGAAAATTATTATGTATTAACAAATGATAATTATATTTATCAATTAACATTTAATGGTGCTTCTCCTTATACATATAATATATTTGCAAATAATAGAGGTATCATTGATAATGCAACAGGAAATATTTTATATAAATCTGTAAAAGATGCGGATAATGGTAATACTTACTTACGTATGGGAGTTACTTACCAATATCCAGGAGGAAAAGAAACTGAATTTTCTAAAAGTTTTCAAATATTTTTTGAAGAGCCAAGTAAAGATCTAGAAGGTTATTTATATGAAAAAGCATTTTTACCTGAACCAGCAACTAATGTACGTTTCTTAGGACCAAGCATTGATGGTAATTCAACAGAAATAATAGAAGGCATGGGAGGTTATTTCGCTTTTGACGTTACAGAAGCAACAACAGCTACATTACGTATAGAATTTAACATTGCTGGAAAAAACTATAAACCAGTCGAAATATCTGATGCAATAAAACCATATGCTACAAATTATTTTAAATGGGATGGAAAAGATGGAAATGGAACAGTAATTCCTGCAAATGAATATACATCAGACGAAATATCTTATTCAGTTACGACAAAAGCAGGAGAGGTACATTTTCCAATTATAGATATGGAAAGTGCATCTGAGGGTATTTCCGTTACAAGAATTAATCATATTTATGATGCAGATGGTAATATCGTTGATACTGAAAATAGTATTTATGATGCAACAAAAAGTGTAGTTTATTATGATGAAACAGCAATTTACTATGGAGAAAATGCAGCAACCACTGGATTATCTGAAAATCAAGTTGATGTAGCAAAAAACAACTTTACAACTGCAGATGGTTATGGAAATTATTATTTCGCATACAAGAATAGTACCTATACGGTTAATTTTAATGGAAAAACGGTTGGAGAAAAAATATTATTCAATAGTACTTATGCAAAAAATAATAAAATAAGAATGGGAGACCATAGCCATACAACTAACATCATTGATTATGAAAAAGACTATGCTTCTCAAAAAGAAAAAATTGATTATTTGGATAGTTATTTATATCCATTAGGACTATCAAATAGTGGAAGTACTACTACAGACTATGCTATTGCAAACTACTGGACATTTATACCAGCTAAGAAAAAGCAGTCAAATGAAAATTCAACAATTAAGATAAAAAGTTCATTTGGAAAGAATTATTATAATTTAATTGCACGTGTTTTTTATGATGTTGATGAAGATGGAGTTTATGATCCACAAAAAGATTCGGATTATTTACTTCCAGATATAACCGTAAAACTATATAAAGATACAAATGATATGGTAGCAATAAAGGGTAAAGAATATGTTAAATACGATGGAATAACTTTAACACCAACCGATTATCCTGCTGAAGATAATGTATATGAACTTGTAAAAATAGGAAAAACACCTTTACAAGGAACATACACATTTGAGGGATTGGAATACGAAGAAGCTGGAACAAAATATTTATATCAAGTAATACCAAAAGATAAGTCATATAAAGTAACTTCAGAAAACCAAAAAGCAACCACAGGATCATACGGACAATATAACTTATATGGCTATGATAAAAGTGCTTATGGTAAAGAAATACAAGCGTTTACAGTAGGTGGAACAGGTGCAATACCAAATAGTAATCATGACGTTACTACAATTGATGTAGGATATTATTTTGACATTAAACCATATGAATTAAAGATAAAAAAGAATTGGGATATTAATACAGAAAATGCAGGAGTAGGAAGAATTACGCCAGTTGTGTTTGAAATTTCTTATGATCTTGGTGGACAAGTAGGAATATATGGTATGCGTGCATTATCACGAAATCAATCAGAGGCAAATACATATGCATACTTAGAAACACAAATAAATAATAAAGAAGTTACTGACTATTATGTTTCAGCAGAATATTATATTTATCAAGATAAAATTTTTAAACATAAATACGATTATAGTGAAACAACAGCAACATATCAAAGCTTTGTCGCAGAAGATTATTATTTTTCATTGAGCGAATATTATAAAACACACAAAATGGAAGAACCTAGTAATGGAGTATACACAATAGACAATATTCCAGATTTTAATAACGATGGCTCAAGTAATTGGGATGACTTCAGTGCCATACCTAACGCAGATTGGAAAACAGCGCTTCCAGCAGGAACGAAAGGCACAGCAGGAGATGTAATAGCACCATTTAACAGTGTTATAGATAGAAATGTAGGAACAGCAATAACGGAAATAAGTATTACAAATGCGTCAGAACCAGGAACAATAGAAATACTTAAATATACAGGGGAACTTAAAGAAGGAAAAGTTCTTAGTGGTGCAACTTTTAGAGTATATAAAGGGGAAATGGCTACTGTAAAGCAAATAATAGACAATTATAATACAGCCCAATTAAATTTAAGTAATGCAACACCTGATACAAAAGATGCATTACAAGAAGAATTTAACAAAGCTTCTAAAGAAGTAAATGACATTCAAGTTGCAAGTCGTACGACACGTCTTAATGGTAGAGTAGCTTTTTCAGGACTTGATCCAGAAACTACATATACAGTAAGAGAACGTTTTGCACCAAGTGGATATCGTATAGTAGAAGAATATTATCAAGTAAACAGTAAAAACGCAACGACAAAAGATGCAAAATTTGGAGCAGATAACTATTGTTTATTGAATATAGGAAATAGCGAAGCTACTGGAAATTTGGAAATAAGAAAACAAATACAAGGAAGAGCATGGAGACCAGAAGATACTTTTTCGTTCGATATAGCATTTAATTATAGTGAAGCTGATAAATCAGGCATAGAAATAGCAAAATCAGATTTATCACTATATAGTACAACAGCAGGCCAAAATGTAGATGAATTAATAAATGAATTTTTAAGCAATTTTGAAACGATGAAAGATATCGAAATCAATAATAGTGCAGAATATGTAAAAAACAGTGCAGATACAAAATTCTATAAAGGACTATTAAATAGTGCTATACCTTCCGATGGTGACACATCAGATACGGCAAAACTAAATGGAATTAATTTTCCTGTTGCAGGACTATATACATTTACAATACGTGAAAACAAATTGGAAATGGATGATTCATCTTTGGCAATTTCACCTAAGGTATTTACAATAGCAATAAATGTTGTAAGAACATTTAATAGTGGAGTACCTGAAGGAACAGCAGAAAGTCTTGAAAATACACATTTAGAGGCTAGCATTGCTAAGATTACAGTCCAAGATATCATAGCAGAAAATGAGTATGGAGAAACAAGTATATATGCTGGTAATACTCCTACATTTGTCAATGATTATGTAGTTGAAACAGTAGAACAAAAAACAAATTATGTAATAAAAAAAGAATTTACAGGTAGAGAATGGTCAAATTCTGATGAATTTACATTTATAGTAGATGGTGCAGATGAAGAAACAAAAGAAGCAATAAGAAAAAAACAACTAATTATAGAAGCAAATTTCAACGAACCTGAAACAGAAGATCCATATGCTACTGAAAAAACATTTACCATATCTAAAAATACACCAAATCATGAATTTAAAATTGATAAGATTGATTTTCAAGAAATTCATTTTCCAGTAGAAATTGATCAAAATGGTAAACATATAACAAAACCTTTAATATATACAATTACAATCAAGGAAAGAGTACCAGAAGAAGCAGAAAATAACTTATATAAGGGAATAACTTATTCAAACAATGTATACACATTAAAAATGACACTTGAAAATGCAGTAGATGAAAATGGAGAAACAGACGGAATAATTGACAAAATAACATTACAGTTGTCAAATAAAAATGATAAAACAACAGCAGAATGTACTATAACCCAAAGAAAAGGTCAAGAAGGCGAACCAGAAGTAGTAGTAACAGAAGAACATGCTTCTAATGCTAATCATATAATGACATTTACAAACAAATATACAACAAATACAATATCTTGGCAACCAATAGTAAGAAAAACATTAATTGGTAGGGATTGGGTAGCAAATGACAATTTTAGATTTGCACTTAATGCAGAACAAAAAGCAGGTGTAACATTGCCAAGTATGCAAAATTTATTTATTGATGTAAAACCTGATGACCATAGCTCTAGAACAGATGGATCAAGCTTTGTAGGAAGGTTAAGTAATAGAATAGTATTTACAGCACCAGGAACCTATCATTTTTCAATACATGAGATGTTTCAAAATGAAAATGGTATTACAGTGGAGACTTCAGAATTTCCAATAGTGGTAGAAGTAACAGATGATAACGAAGGACACTTGTTAGTAAAATATAATGGTTCAGAGGAAAATCCTGTTATCGACTTTGTCAATACATATTCAGAAAAAGGTCAATTTAATTTTGAAATTTCTAAAGAATTGAAAAATAGAAAATGGGCAGACAGTGATACCTTCAGTTTTACAATTACTCCAGATGAAAAAGCTAAAACTGCAATTGAAAATAAAACACTTACAATGCCAAGTGCAATGGGTAATTTAGAAAATAATAAATACATGGTAAATATTTCAAAAAGTGATAAAGACTTAAGTACAGGTATTAAAATTAAAAATCTTGGAGATATTATTGTTACAAAAGGTAGTGTGGAAGGAGATAACTATACTTTTACAATACAAGAACAAACAGAAAATTTAGAGCAGATAGAGTGCTATAACGACAAGGTTCTTCTAAATATCAATGTAACTCGTGAAACAACGGATGATGGAGTACCAACAGGAAATCTAAATATAATAACAACACAAAGTTATCTTTCAAAAAATTTAAGTTCAAAGGTTATCAACAACAATATAGAAACAGAAGTAGTAAATACTAAACAAAAAGAAAATACCATAACAGAGGAAAATATAAAAGAAGAAACACAAAATACGGAAAGTACTGAAAAAGATGAACAAGAAAATAAAATAACAAATGAAGAAACAAAAACGATAGCTAATGTATCAACTGAACAAAATAAAACAAATACAGAAATCAATAAACCAAAAGAAGAAGACAGGATTGATAACAACAATAATAGTGAAGTAGAACCAATGAATTTAAATTCAGAAGAAACAACTAAATGTGTAACCATATCATTTGTAAATTATGCCTATACAGAAAAAGGATTTGATATAGAAAAGATACTACAAGGAAGAGAATGGAAGACAAATGAAGAATTTAATATTAAAGTAGCAATTACTAATGCAGGAGAAGAGGACAGTGTAAAATACATTGGTAGTGAAAATTTAGATGCAATCTCACTTACTAGTTCAAACCAAAAGAAAAACTTACAATTTAAACTTTATAAAGAAGGAACATATACATTTAATGTAAATGAAATAATTCCAGCTAATAAGTTAAGTGGATTAGCATATGATAATAATACATTTACAGTAAATATTACAGTGAAAGATAATGCAGATGGCAAATTAACTCCAACAATGACAATTATAAATAGCAAAGGAGAATCAGTATCTACAGAAACACTTCAATTTAATAATGTTTATACAACGGGAAGTCTAACTATAAAAAATACAGTTTCAGGTACGACAAATGATAGAGAAAAAGAATTCACATTTATGATTAAACTTAGTGATGCAACAATAAATGGTACATATGGAAAGGTGAAATTTGTAAATGGAGAAGCAACTATTAAACTAAAACACGGAGAAAGTAGCGAAATACTAAATCTGCCAACAGGTATTACATATACAGTAAAACAAGAGGATGCTAATAAAAATGGATATGAAACAACATATGAAGGAGCTACAGGAACTATTACATCAGAAACAGCAAGTATTGCAGAATTTACCAATACAAGGTACTTAAGTTTAAAACTAACTGGAGGAACAAATCAATTTTGGACAATCTTTAAAATAGTAGGAGTAATAGAAATAATTTTAGGTATAATTATAGTAAAAAGAGGACTAAAAAATAAAACAACGAAATAAAAAATTTCGACCTTAAAAAGAGCCTGATTAAATTTAGGCTCTTTCATTTTATTGTTTAACTTATCTTTACTTGACATATATGGAACCCATTGAACGAAAAAGATATATTGATTTTTTATAGTATAAATGATATAAAGTTATTAGGAAAACTGTAACGGTTAAAGCCTAACAGTCTCAGTAAAAGGAGGAAAAATGTTCAAATTAGTATCTAATTATAAGCCAACAGGTGATCAGCCACAGGCAATTGAAGCTTTAGCAAAAGGAGTAAAAGAAGGTAAAAAATTCCAGACACTTCTTGGCGTAACAGGTTCACGGAAAAACTTTTACCATGGCAAATATTATTGAAAAAGTGCAAAAGCCAACGCTTGTATTAGCACACAATAAAACACTAGCAGGACAACTCTATTCCGAATTTAAAGAATTCTTTCCAGATGCCCAAGTACGGTTATTTTATTTCCTATTTTGATTATTACCAGCCGGAAGCTTATATTGCCTCTTCGGATACTTATATAGAAAAGGATTCTTCTGTTAATGATGAAATAGACAAGCTTCGCCATTCAGCAACCGCTTCGTTGTTTGAAAGTAAAGATGTCATTATCGTAGCTTCCGTTTCTTGCATTTATGGATTAGGTGACCCAATTGATTACGAACATCAAACCATCTCTTTAAGGCCAGAAATGAAAATAGAGCGTAACCAAGTATTAAAAAAATTAGTCGATATGCAATATACCAGAAATGAATTAGATTTCAAAAGAGGAACTTTCAGAGCAAAAGGTGATACCATTGAAATTTATCCAGCAGATGAGGCAGAAACAGCTATTCGTGTAGAATTTTGGGATGACGAAGTAGAAAAAATAAGTGAAATTAATCCGCTTACTGGGAAAACGATTGCAACAAGAGACCATATATGGATTTTTCCAAACTCTCACTATGTTACAACGTCTGACAAAATGGAAAGAGCCCTTCAAACCATTGAAGAAGAAATGAAAGAAAGAGTAGCTTATTTTAAAGAAAAAGGAAAATTAATTGAGGCACAAAGAATCGAAGAAAGAACTAACTTTGATATTGAAATGATGAAAGAAACAGGTTTTTGCCAAGGAATTGAAAACTATTCTAGACATATTAGTGGAAGAGAGCCTCGGTTCTGCGCCATATACTTTATTTGATTATTTTCCAAAAGATTTCTTATTATTAGTCGACGAATCTCATGCTACCATTCCACAAGTAAGAGCTATGTATAATGGCGATAGAGCAAGAAAAGAATCTTTAGTTGAATATGGTTTCAGACTTCCATCTGCCTTTGACAATAGGCCTCTAAAATTTAATGAATTTGAAGAAAGAATCAACCAATGTATTTTTGTTAGTGCAACACCGGCAGAATATGAAAAAGAAAAATCACAAGGAAATGTTGTGGAACAAATTATTCGTCCAACAGGTTTATTAGATCCAAAAATAGAAGTAAAACCGGTTACCAATCAAGTGGATGACTTAGTGGAACAAATTAGGCAAAGAGTAGAAAGAAAAGAAAGAGTATTAGTGACTACGTTAACGAAAAAGATGGCAGAAGATTTAAGCTCTTATTTAGCCAATTTAGACATGAAAGTAAAATACATGCATTCTGACATAAAAGCTCTAGAAAGAATGGAAATTATACGTTCATTACGTTTAGGTGAATTTGATGTTTTAGTCGGAATTAACCTATTAAGAGAGGGATTAGACATTCCAGAAGTTTCCTTGGTAGCCATTTTAGATGCAGATAAAGAAGGATTTTTACGTTCGGAGCGTTCTCTAATTCAAACCATTGGACGTGCTGCAAGAAACACGAATGGAATGGTTATTATGTATGCAGATGAATTGACCGAAAGTATGGAAAAAGCAATTAGTGAAACAAACAGAAGAAGGAAAATTCAAGAACAATATAATAAAGAACATGGCATTATACCACAAACTATTCAAAAATCAGTAAGGGATTCTATTAAAGCAAGCATTGTAGAAGAGGTACAACAAGAATATCAACTTTCGAAAGAAACAGACCTTCAAGAAATGATTGATAAAATGACAGAGCAAATGTTAAAATATGCACAAGAAATGGAATTTGAAAAAGCCGCCGAATTAAGAGATAAAATAAAAGAATTATCACAAGAAGAATAAATAAAAGAAAAAACTGTTTCTTATTTATGAAACAGTTTTTTAGACATTTTAAAGACTGGCAAGTAATTTTTGCAATTGTGCATCTTGACGCTCTTGACACATTGTAGTAGTTAGTTTATAAACATAGATACTAGATTGATTAAGATAAGCGGTAAAATAATAGCAATCACCTTCTCCTAAATAAGCATCTGCATTTTTAGGAAGAAAAAACCGATGCTTTTCATCAAAGTGACAGTTACCTAAAAATTCATACTGCCATTCGGTTCCCAAATGGATATCTGCAATAATCACACGAGAATCTTGTGTGATAAAGAAACCGAAGCAAGGTTCATTATAATTGTCAAATTCTACAAGATCCCATATATCTTTTGGAATTGTCAACCGTGCTTGTGAACCCTTTCTTGCCATAATGTCCTCCTTCAATATGAAATGATAATATTATTATATAATAAAAATGAGCAGATTGTAAAGCACTTAACATAAAAATAAACAAAATTTTTCTTTTTTTCATATAGTATAATGGGTGAGAGGAAAATGAAAATTTTAAAAGAATTATACGAAGATGCTATCAATATAAAAGAAAAAGATCCAGCCTGTCGTAATATAGTAGAAGTTATTATTTTATATCCAGGCTTTCATGTATTAGTTTATTATAGAATAGCACATTTTTTGTATACACATCAGTTTTTTTTCTTAGCAAGATTGATTTCACAACTGGCAAGATTTTTCACAGGAATTGAAATTCACCCTGGAGCAAAAATTGGAAGAAAGCTATTTATTGATCATGGAATGGGAATTGTCATAGGAGAAACTGCTACTGTTGGAGATAATTGTACTATTTATCATAATGTTACTTTAGGAGGAACAGGAAAAGACAAAAATAAAAGGCATCCAGATATAGGAAATCATGTGATTGTAGGATGTGGAGCAAAGGTACTTCGGACCAATTAAAATAGGAGATAATGTCAAAATAGGGGCAAATTCTGTAGTGTTACAGGATATAGAAGCGAATTCTACTGTGGTAGGCGTGCCAGGAAAAGTAAGTAAAAAGTAAAATAAAGAACCTACCTTTTATTCAAAAGAGTAGGTTCTTATTTCTATCAATTTTTGGGTTGATTTTTCATCGACACAATCCAGAGCTTTTGTGCTAAAGTATATTCATCAGATTTTTCGTCTAAAGAAGAAATATCTTCACAATCTACTTTAGCATTCTTCCATGAAATATAGTGGAGCCTTGGAAAACTTCTTGCATCATTACAATCTGCCACCTGCAACCCGTTCGTCCGAAGTTCGTTTGCCTTTGATTTGGTCATTTTTTGATAAGCAAAAAACAAGCCAAACTCTGCTTCTGAATACAATTTTTCTTCTACTGTTGCTACCATTGCCATAATGTTATCCTCCTATAATAGAAAAATTAAATAAAGAATCAAATTTGATTCTTATAGTGAATAGTTAAAATATAAATGCATTATATCATATGTTTTGCAATATGTAAACTAAAAATACAAAAAAAGACAATTTTTACCAAACTCTTGTTTTTAACTATAAAGTGTTGTATAATAGAAATGTCTCTTTAGGAAACGTCCCCAAAGAGACATAGGGGGAATTAAAGTGAATGATAAAATTGTAATTAAAGGAGCAAAAGAGCATAACTTAAAAAATATTAATTTAGAAATTCCAAGAGATAGATTAGTCGTGTTAACGGGTCTTTCTGGCTCACGGAAAGTCTTCTCTTGCATTTGATACATTGTATGCAGAAGGTCAAAGAAGATATGTAGAAAGTCTTTCTTCTTATGCAAGACAATTTTTAGGACTTATGGAAAAACCAGAAGTAGAGTCTATTGAAGGCTTATCACCAGCTATCTCTATTGACCAAAAAACGACTTCTAAAAATCCTCGTTCTACCGTAGGAACGGTAACGGAAATTTATGACTATTTGCGTTTGTTATATGCAAGAATTGGGGTACCATATTGTCCAAATTGTGGTAAGAAAATTGAAAAACAAACCATAGACCAAATGGTGGATGCCATTTTAGAATTACCAGAAGGCACAAAAATTCAAGTTTTAGCACCTATTGTCCGTGGCAAAAAAGGAGAATTTGTAAAGCAATTAGAAGGCTATCAAAAAGAAGGTTTTGTGCGTGCTAGAGTCGATGGTAATATGGTAGAACTTTCCGATGATTTAGACTTAGACAGAAAGAAAAAACATAATATCGAGCTTGTAGTAGATAGATTAGTAATGAAAGAGGATATTCGTTCTCGCCTAACCGAAAGTGTAGAAATTGCTCTAAAAAATGCAAATAATTTAGTACTAATTGAAGATGCTACCAATCATAAAGAAATGCTATTTAGTGGCAATTATGCTTGCCCAGATTGCAACATTAGTTTTGAAGAATTATCGCCAAGAATGTTTTCTTTTAACAATCCTTATGGTGCTTGTCCTAGTTGTACTGGCCTTGGTTTCTTAATGAAAATGGATGAAGATTTAATTGTTCCTGATAAAAATAAAACGTTATATGATGGTATAAAAGCTTTTGGTGCTAGCACTATGAAAAAGGGCGATACCATGGCAAAAATGTATTTTGAAAGCATTGCTAAACACTATGGCATAAAAATTAAGGATGTTCCTATTAAAAAATTACCAAGAGAATTTCTAGAAAAGATTCTTTATGGAACAGGAAGTGAAAAGATTGACTTTGAATATGAATCCTACGCTGGTATTCGTAAATTTACTTCTCCATTTGAGGGCGTGATTCCAACGTTAAAAAGAAGACACAATGAAACCAAATCACAAGGCATGCGTGATTTTTATGAAATGTATATGAGCGATAGCGACTGCCCAGAATGTCATGGCGCAAGACTAAATAAAAATAGTTTAGCAGTCAAAGTAGGAAGTAAGAATATTGTAGAACTAACCGATATGCAAATTGTCCAAATTAAAGACTATTTAAATTCTTTGGTATTAAGTAAAAAAGATGCCATGATAGCAGATCAAATTTTAAAAGAATTAAATACAAGACTTCAATTTTTAATTGATGTAGGCTTGGACTACTTAACCTTATCGAGAAGTGCAGGAAGCTTATCAGGAGGAGAAGCACAACGTATTCGTTTAGCGACTCAAATTGGTTCTGGTTTAACTGGTGTTTTATATATTTTAGATGAGCCAAGCATTGGACTTCATCAAAGAGATAATGACAAACTTATTGCCACTTTGAAGAAATTGCGTGATTTAGGAAATAGTGTACTAGTTGTAGAACATGACGAAGATACCATGTATGCAGCAGACCAAATTATTGATATTGGTCCTGGAGCTGGTGTGCATGGAGGTTATGTCATGGCACAACGGTACTGCCGAAGAGGTAAAAAAAGTAGAAGGTTCTATTACAGGAGATTACTTAAGTGGTAGAAAACAGATTCATGTTCCAACAAAAAGAAGAAAATCTAATGGAAAGGCCATTGAAGTAAAAGGAGCAACCCAGCATAATTTAAAAAATATTAATGTGAAATTCCCACTTGGCCAGTTTATTTGTGTAACAGGTGTTTCTGGTTCTGGAAAAAGTACCTTGGTTAATGAAGTGTTATATAAAACATTAGCTAAAGAAATTAATGGTTCTAACATCAAAACAGGAAAATGCAAAGAAGTAAAGGGCATCGAAAATATCGATAAAATTATTAACATTGATCAATCTCCTATTGGAAGAACTCCTCGTTCTAACCCAGCAACCTATACTGGAGTGTTTGACTATATTCGTGACTTATTTGCTGGTACCAATGAAGCAAAAATGCGTGGCTATGATAAAGGTAGATTTAGTTTTAACGTACCAGGAGGAAGATGTGAGGCTTGTAGTGGAGATGGCGTGCTAAAAATAGAAATGCACTTTTTATCGGATATTTATGTACCTTGCGAAGTTTGCAAAGGAAAACGTTATAATAAAGAAACCTTAGAAGTAAAATATAAAGGAAAGACGATTTCCGACGTATTAGATATGACGGTAGAAGAAGCACTAGAATTTTTCCAAAACCTACCTCGTATAAAAAGTAAAATTCAAACCTTGTATGACGTAGGATTAGGCTACATTAAACTTCGGACAGCCTTCTACTACCTTATCTGGTGGAGAAGCACAAAGGGTAAAATTAGCGACGGAACTTTCTAAAAAATCAACAGGAAAAACACTTTACATTTTAGATGAACCAACAACCGGCCTTCACATTGCAGATGTTCATCGTTTAGTCGATATTTTGCAACGTTTAGTCGATACTGGAAATAGCATTATTGTCATTGAACATAATTTAGACTTAATTAAAACTTGCGATTATATTATCGATTTAGGACCAGAAGGGGGAGATAAAGGCGGAGAAGTGATTGCAGTTGGAACCCCAGAACAAGTAGTAAGAAATGAACAAAGTTATACAGGAAAATTTTTAAAAAAGTATTTGCAAAAATAGATGAAAAAAAGCTATCACATAGTTATGTGGTGGCTTTTATTTTTTATAAAATTTTTTATAAAATTTTTTGTAAAATTTTTTGTAAAATTTTTTATAAATCATTGTAAAAATAAACATAATGTGGTAAAATATGAAAAGAACTTGTAAATATAAAAATTAAAGGAGGGTTCATCTATGAAAAATTTTTCTAATGAAACAATTAACCTGCGGAGAAAAGCTATCTTCAAAGTAATTTTGAAACGCTATTCGTGGATTGTATGCTTCTCGCTACTTTTATATCTTTGTAATATCATAGGGCGTTATTTTATCATATTTGCTGCTAATGGTATGCCGGTAGAATGGAATGTTATTCAAAATATTTTAGTAGGTTTTATTAGTTTATTTATTCTTTTATTAGGTCTTTTAGAAGGTTACTATATCCTTAATTTTATATTTTTGATTATTACCGACAAAACAATGAGGCTTATTATGAAAAATTTAGGAATTTGCATACTGATGTTTTTTGCTTTTATCTTTCAATCCATCTTAAAATCTCCGGTTTTCCTTTGGAGAAGAATAAAAGACGAAAAACGAAGATTCAAAGATTCTTTGAATAACGAAATGAGAAAGCAGGAAATAAGTATAAGTAAGTAAGAAACAGAAATAAACCCCACATAGCAATGAAAAATTGTTATTTGGGGTTTATTTTATTAACTATCTGCAGTTATTGTTATTGTTTTCATTGTTGTTATTTCTGTTTTGGTTGTTTTGATTATTTTTTTGATTATTGTTATTGTTCTTTTGGTTATTGTTGTTATTATTTTTTTCTGACATAAAAAAGCACCTTCCTTTCTTTTTTCTAGTTTTATTGTGCACATTCCAAAACAAATTTATACATACAAATTATAACTATGAAAAAATGAAAAAATCCTATTCACAAATAGAAAAAATATGTTATAATTTGTTTATTAAAAGAAAAGGAAGTATCAAAAATGGAACATATCGTGATAGGAATTGAAGGACTAGTAGGAAGTGGAAAAACCTCCATTTGTAGGCAATTATTGAAAAAATTACCAAATAGCATTGTACTACATGGTGGAAACTTATATCGTGGAATTATCTATGCTTTTATGCAAGCACATCAAGAATTAGCACATAATATGAAAAATTTGCAATCTAACATAGAACAAATAGATATCAAAAAAATAATGGATTTATTGCAAGTAGAAATCAAAATAGAAAACAGAGAAACCGTTGTCTATGTTAAAGGTGAAAAAATAGAGGAAGAGAAGTTGCAATCAAAGGAAGCATCCTTGGCAGTTTCTATGGCAGGAGGAAGTGCGGATAATACAAATTTATTCATCTTTGCCAAAAATCTCATAAAGGAACTAAAAGAGAAATATAATGTAATATTATCAGGAAGAGCGTTAGCTACTATTTATCCAGAAATGAACTATCATTTTTTTATTACCGCTTCTTTAGAGGAAAGAGTGAGAAGAAAAGCCATTCAATATGGCGAAAAAGCAAATTTGGAAGAATTAAAAGAACATATTGAAAAACGTGATGAATTGCAAGAAAAAGCGGGTTTTTATGCTTTGCAAGAAAACACTATTCAAATTGATGTAACCGATTGTAAAAATATAGAAGAATCTACAGATAAAGTATGTGAATACATAGAAGAATTAAAACTAACCGTATAAGAGTGAAAAGAAAGGAAAAATATGGAATTTTACAATAAAAAATTAGAAGAATTTAATCGCTTCATCGTAGGTAAAAATATTGCGATTATTGGCATTGGTGTTAGTAATATTCCTTTACTAGATTATTTTTATAAGCACAATGCAAAAGTTACAGTTTTTGATCATCGTACCATAGCAGAAATTGATGAAAATATCATTGGAAAAATGGAACAATATCGTTTTCCTTATTATTTTGGAAGAAGAAATTTGCAACATTTAAAAGGCTTTGACATTATTTTTCGTTCTCCAAGTGCTATGCCATTTGTAAAAGAAATAGCAGAAGAAGTAGAAAGAGGAGCTATTTTAACTTCTGAAATTGAAATGGTCTTAAAATTAACACCTGCTAAAACGATAGGTATTACAGGAACGGAAGGAAAAACTACCACTACTACTTTAATTTACGAAATTTTAAAACAAACAGGGCATACTTGTTTTTTAGGTGGCAACATGGGAAAACCAATTTTTACACAAATCAAAGAAATGAAACCAGAAGATTTTGTTATTTTAGAGATGAGCAGTTTTCAACTAATGGATATGGATATTAGTCCAGATGTTTCTTTGGTAACCAACATCTATCCAGACCACTTAAATGTGCATCGCTCTTATGAAGAATATCAAGAAGCAAAAAAGAATATTTTCAAACATCAAAATGAAAATGGTATTTTAGTATTAAATTACGATAATGACATTACACGTTCTTTTGCAAAAGAAGCAAATGGAAAAGTTATATTCTTTAGTAGTAAAGAAAAATTACAAGATGGCTATATTTATGATAGAACAGATGGTAATCTTAAATATTGTCAGGAAGGTATTCGCAAACATTTACTCCCTAAAAAAGAAATTAAATTAAGAGGCATTCATAATTATGAAAATATTTGTGCTGCGCTTGCGGTAACATCTTCTTTTATTCCAGTAGATACTGCTGTAAAAGTAATTAAAGAATTCAATGGGGTAGAACATCGTTTAGAGTTTGTACGCGAATTAGATGGCGTAAAATATTATAATGACTCCATTGGAACGAGTCCAGCAAGTACTATTGCAGGACTTCATGCCTTTGATGAAAATATTTTATTACTTGCCGGTGGCTCTGATAAAGGTTTAGACTATAAAGAGGTAGGAGAAGCTATTGCAGAAAAGGTAGGAATTTTAATTTTATGCGGTCCAACTAGTATAAAAATAGCAGAAGCCACACAAAATGCAATGAAAAAAATGCAAAAAGAGGTAGAAATTTGCTATGTAAAAAACTTAGAGGAAGCCATTACTTTAGCAAGAAAAAAAGCAAAAGTAGGAGATGTTGTTTTACTTTCACCAGCTAGTGCAAGTTTTGATGCTTTTAAAAATTTTGAAGAACGAGGCAACAAATTTAAAGAATTTGTAAAAAATTTATAAAATTTTAATTAAATTATTGACATAATATTTATAAAAATATATAATACTAATAGAATAACATTTGTTATTAAAAGAGGTGTACTGCTACCAATAAGTGCAGAGCTTTAAAAGAATAGGGGCTAACAAATAAAATGTTAGCTCTTTTTTTGTAAATACAATCACCAAAATAAAGAAAATAGCATACAATAATACATAAGAATAGAGGAGGGAAAACTTATGTATTATCAAAACTATGAAGAATATATGAGAAGTGTATTAGGTTACCCAGTCGCAGAAAATCAAGATACATATCAAAGAAATACAATAGAAGAAACACAAAATTATATTTTGCCAAATCAAAATACAAAAGAATTAGAAGAATGTTATCCAGAAATTTATAAACTTCTTAATCCTATTGTTTGTGAAGTATGTAATAAATGTACTGTACCAGCAACAAGGGAAATAGTAGAAAATATGGTAGAAGAAGTATATCAAAAAGTAGAAAATAATCATGAAATTTTAGTGAATATTCAAATTGAAAATAGAAACCAAGAGCAAGAAGTAGAAAATAGAACAAATAATAATGTAAGAATAAACTCTAATAGGAATAATGCAAATCAAGCATTTTCAAACCAAACAATACAAAGAAATGCACAAGTAGAAAATAGACAAAGAAGACCAAACAATCCATTATTGCGAGATTTAATTCGAATTCTAATTTTAAATCAATTATTAGGAGGAAATTTTCCAAATAGACCACCACGCCCAAGACCTCCTTATCCAAGACCTCCATTTCCAGGAGAGCCAAGGCCACCATATAGAGATTATGAAATTATTTGAAGTCATTTTTTGCTATAACTAAATAACTAAAAATGGAAACAGCAAGTAGAAATATCTACTTGCTGTTTCCTACGTGACCGTCCTTCCTCCTACGAAGGTATCAGATGCTACTTGCCCGTCAGCACCTGAGTCGGACAAAGAGGATTCGAACCTCTATTTTCACCTCCATGGGTGACGTGTTATCCAATTAACACTATTGCCCGTAACTAATTTTTAAAACGAAAAAATCGTTTTAACGCCCCAGAGAGGATTCAAACCTCTGACATAACCTATGTGCATCAGTACGGTTACTGAAGGTTTGCTCTACCTAACTGAGCTACTGGGGACTACAATAAAGATTTATCTTAAAACTGAAATATATTCTAACATAAATTTATTTTTATGTCAATACTAAAATTAAAATTATGTAAAATTTTTCAAAAAATCCAAAAAATGGTCTAATTTGTAATTTCAAATTGTATAAAAAAATAAAAAATACATAAAATAAAAATGCATAAATTTTTAAAAAAGGTGGGAAAAAATATGAAAGTAAAAGATTGTATGTGCCAAGATGTGGCTTATTTAACACCAGATAGTACAATAAAAGATTGTGCTAAATTAATGTGTAATAAACATGTTGGTTGTATTCCAGTATGTGATACCAACAAAAAAATAGTGGGACTTGTTACAGATAGAGACGTTATTTTAAGAAGTATTGCATGTGATAAAGATGTTGCAACTACTCCTGTAAGTGAAATAATGACTTGCAAAGTATGTTGTTGTGGTCCAGAAGAAGAAGTAGAATATGCAGAAAAAACAATGTCAAATGAGCAAATTCGTCGTCTTCCTGTTATTGATGAAAACAACCAAGTAATAGGAATAATTACTTTAGGTGACTTATGCAACAACCAAAATGTAAACACACAAGGTGTATGTAATACCTTAGAAAATATATGCGGATGTAATGACAAAAATGCGGAATAAACTTAAGACAAGCTTCATAATATACATTATGAAGCTTCATACATAAAAAAGGGGGAAAGTATATGATAATTGATATGAATTATTGGTCAAAAGTTTTTCGAAAAATACTTATCCTCTTATTTTCAATGATTGGTATCTATTTTGCATTTAAACTAGCTGTTTTCTACATTCCATTTCTAGTAGCATTTATTCTTTCTCTTTTAATAGAACCTATTATTCGCTTTTGTATGAAGCATTTTAAGTGGAAAAGAAGGACAAGTGCTATTATAGTATTTATCGTTGTACTTTCACTTTTAGTTGGACTTCTTACTTGGGGAATTTTTGCTCTTATTTCAGAATCTTCTAATTTATTAGGCGGTTTAAATGGATATGTAGAAAAAATTTCTCAGCAATTTATGAATATAACATCTCAAATAGATTTTAGTAAAATAAAAGTACCGAATGAAATAGTAGAAATTATGCAATCTTCTGGTAAAGATTTATTAGGAACAGTAGCAAATTGGGTGAAAAATGCATTAACTCATTTTTTAAACTTGCTTACTTCTTTACCTGCTATTGGCATTTATACTGTAATTAGTGTATTAGCTTTATATTTTATATGTACTGACAAGATTTATATGATCGATCAATTAGAACATCATTTCCCAGAATTATGGGTAAAAAAACTTACAAAACATATTCGAGAAATTACAAAATCTCTTGGTTGTTTGTTAAAAGCAGAAGCTATTTTAGTGATTGTTTCTTTTGTTATTTGTTTAATCGGTCTTTGCATTTTTAAATGGATAGGACTTAATGTGCAATTTCCACTTATTGCTGCTTTAGGAATTGCTTTTGTAGATGCACTTCCTATTTTTGGATCTGCTACTGTCATGATACCATGGGCTATCATTACTGCTTGTGATGGAAATTTAACACTTGGTGTTAGTTTAATTATATTACTTGCTATAATGGGAATAGTAAGGCAATTTTTAGAACCAAGAATTGTATCTGGTCAAATTGGAATACATCCCATTTTTACCTTAATTGCAATGTATACAGGATTTCGTTTTATAGGTGTTTTTGGATTATTAATTGGTCCTATTATTTTAATTATTTTAAAAAATGTGTTTAGTAATATGATAGATAAAGGATTTGCAAAATCTATTTTTGAAAGAGAAATTTAATAAATTTTTTAAAAAGACTTGATTTTTTATATATTTTTATATAAAATATATAACATATTAATTTTAAAAACTCATTTTTCATTATGAAAGGAGAAACAGCTTATGGGAGTTACAATTGTAGCAAATGAGTTTTCGGAGGAAACAAGAAAGAATTTTCAGAAGGAGGCAGACGAATTAGCGAAGCAGAATTATTCTGCTCATGCTATTATGGAACACTTAGCCCATAAAAGGCATGTGGCTACAAGCATGACATATTCAAACGGACATGCTTGTGTACATTGCCATTCTGTTCGTAGATAATATCCAAAAAGAACTGAGAGCTAAAATTAGCCCTCAGTTCTTTTTTTGGAAACAGGAGGGACGCCCCTTTTCGTTCCATTTTGGAACGCTAGGGACAGCCCTTCCTGTGTACTAAAAAATTTTTATAAAATGACGGATGTAGGAATATAATTTTCATCTGGTGGGTACACATACTCGTCATTTGGCTTTTCTATTTCTTTTATTTTGGTTACTTCCAAAATAGGCATATCACTTCCATGGTAAGTGCCTTTTGTAATTTTTCCTTCTAATTCTACCCATATACTATCACGAAATTGAAGTGCATCTTTATAATGACAAAGAAAACCAACTACGACACTTTGAAAATCAGAGCTTATAATCATATTTCGTCCTAATACAAATTGTTCTTGGTCTAAATCATAAACACGATAAACAAAGCCAGAAAATTTAATTTTTTGTCCTACATATGTATCCATGTCATCATGAACAGTTTGCAAAATAGTAGCATAATTTTGAGGAGTTAGTTGAGTAATATCATTATTATTTATTCCATCTCCTAAATCTTTTGTACTTGCTTTATAAAGTCTAAAACCAATGATACCACATAAACAAATAACAATGAAAACAATAACAGCAAGTAATATTTTAAACATAAAAGAACTATTTAATTTTAAATTACAGACAAACATCTTAAAATCCCTCTTTCTTCGTTTTAGGTTAGTACAATATATGTTGTGCAAAAATGAAATATACTTGAATTTTCTTGCTTTTTTTATTCATTCGTGATATAGTAAAATACATGAAAATATGTAAAAACGGAAAGGAAGAAAAACATGGGACTATTTAAAACTTATAGTGAAAAAGAAGTAAAAAGAGTAATGCCATTGGTTGAAAAAATCAATAGTTTAGAAGATGAAATTTCAAAATTAACCGACACAGAATTAAGAAATAAAACGGATGAATTTAAAAATAGATTACAAAACGGAGAAACCTTAGATGATCTTTTACCAGAAGCTTTTGCTGTAGTAAGAGAAGCTTCTAAAAGAGTGCTTGGCATGCGCCATTTTGATGTACAATTAATTGGTGGAATTATCTTACATCAAGGTAGAATTGCCGAAATGAAAACAGGGGAAGGAAAAACTTTAGTTGCTACTTTACCAGTTTATTTAAATGCTCTTACAGGAGAAGGAGTACATGTTATTACTGTAAACGATTATTTAGCAAAAAGAGATAGTGAGTGGATGGGAAAAGTATATCGCTTTTTAGGGCTAAGTGTAGGCCTTGTTATTGCAGGTATGAACCCAAGCCAAAAACAAGAAGCTTATCATTGTGATATCACTTATGGAACCAACAATGAATTTGGTTTTGACTACTTAAGAGATAATATGGTTATTTATAAAAATCAATTAGTACAAAGAAAGTTAAAATATGCTATTGTCGATGAGATTGATAGTATTTTAATTGATGAAGCTCGTACCCCTCTTATTATTTCAGGTAGAGCAAATAAATCTTCTGACCTTTATAAAAAAGCAGATAATTTTGTAAGACGTTTAAAAGCAAAAGTAATTGTTGAAGAAGATGTAAAGGACTTTGAACAAGCAGAAGATAACGAAAACTACGATTACATTGTAGACTTAAAGGCAAAATCTGCTTCTTTAACACAAAAAGGTATTAAAAAGGCAGAAGAAGAATTCCATATTGAAAACTTTAATGATATTGAAAACTCAGAATTAGTTCATAATGTAAACCAAGCTTTACGTGCTCATGGAATTATGAAAAAAGACATTGACTACATTGTAAAAGATGGAGAAGTACTAATTGTTGACGAATTTACAGGTCGTATTATGTATGGAAGAAGATACAATAATGGACTTCATCAAGCAATAGAAGCAAAAGAAAATGTTAAAATTGCAGATGAATCTAAAACTTTAGCAACCATTACTTTCCAAAACTATTTTAGAATGTATGAAAAATTAGCAGGTATGACTGGTACTGCTATGACAGAAGAAGCAGAATTTGAGGAAATTTATCATTTAGATGTTATTGAAATTCCTACTAATAAGCCAATGATAAGAGATGACCATCACGATATTATTTATAAAAATGAACCTGCTAAATTTAGAGCAGTTATCCAAGATATTAAAGAAAGCCACGAAAAAGGTCAACCAGTCTTAGTAGGTACCGTTTCTATTGAAAAATCTGAAAAATTAAGTAACTTACTTAAAAAAGAAGGTATTAAGCATGAAGTATTAAATGCAAAATTCCATGAAAAAGAAGCAGAAATTATTGCCCAAGCAGGAAAATTTGGAGCCGTTACCATTGCTACTAACATGGCAGGTCGTGGTACCGATATTATGCTTGGTGGAAATAGTGAATATTTAGCAAAACAAGAAATGAGAAAGTTAGGTTATTCAGAAGATTTAATTGAGCAAGCAACCGCATTCAATGAAACAGATGACCAAGAAATTTTAAATGCAAGAAAGAAATTTAAAGAATTAGAAGAAAAACATAATGAACAAATTAAAGAAGAAAAAGAAAAAGTATTGCAAGCTGGTGGTTTAAAAATTATTGGTACGGAACGTCATGAATCAAGAAGAATTGACAATCAGCTTCGTGGACGTAGTGGACGTCAAGGAGACCCTGGAGAATCTAGATTCTATATTGGTCTTGATGATGACCTAATGAAAATCTTTGGTGGCGATAAAGTAACAGCTGTTTATAATTTACTTGGTGCAGACGAGAATATGCCAATTGAAGCAAAAGTGATTTCAAAATCCGTAGAAACAGCACAAAAAAGAGTAGAGGGTAGAAACTTTAGCATTCGTAAAAATGTTCTTTCTTACGACGATGTAATGAATGCACAAAGAGAAATTATTTATGCCCAAAGAAGACAAGTACTAGATGGAGAAGATTTAAAAGAAAAAATACTAAGAATGATGGACTCTGTGGCAGAAGATATGGTTTCTATGTATTTATCTGAAGACCCAGTAAATCGTGATGCTTTTATGCAAGATATAAAAACTACGTTTGCAATTGAAAAGTTACATTCGCTAAAAGAAAAGAATTTAAATGCTTCTGATATTATAGAAGAAGTAAAAGATAAAATTCATGAAATTTATGGGCAAAAAGAAGCAGAATTTGGTTCTGAAAACTTAAGAGAATTAGAACGTGTGGTTATGCTTAAAATTGTTGACCAAAGATGGATGGACCACATTGATAACATGGATGAACTTAAAAATGGTATTGGTCTTCAAGGCTATGGACAAAAAGACCCTGTTGTACAATATCGATTGCTTGGTGGAGACATGTTTGATGAAATGAATGCAAATATTAAAGTAGATGTTGTTAAATTCCTTCTAAATGCTAGAAAGAAAGAAGGAGGAATTGCTTCCAGACAAGAAGCTGCACAAATAACAAATGCTAGTTTAGAAGATACTGCTATCAAGTCTTTAGACGGAACGACTCCACAAAAAACAAATACACCTGTTGTAAATAATACGCCAAAAGTAGGGAGAAACGATCCATGTCCATGTGGAAGTGGGAAAAAATACAAAAACTGTTGTGGTAAAAATCAGTAATATCAACTGCTATAAAAATTTAAAAACCCTTAGTATAAACTAAGGGTTTTTAAATTTTTCATTCTCCGTCAAAAAGTTTTTGCAAACTAGGCCATTTCTGGTCTTTTTCAGAAAAGATTAAATTCTCTTTTCCACCAGCCTCTGTAAAAGGCCAGTCAATTACGATGTCAGGGTCATTCCAAATAAGGCCGCCTTCGTCATTAGGGTGATAAAAATCATCACACTTATAAACAAATTCTGCCACATCAGAAAGTACTAAAAAACCATGAGCAAATCCTTTTGGAATAAAGAACTGTTTCTTGTTTTCCGCAGAAAGAATCACTCCATAATACTTTCCAAAAGTAGAAGAGTTGATGCGTAAATCAACTGCTACATCGTAAACGCAACCGTTTACTACACGAACCAACTTAGATTGAGGAAAGTTTAATTGGAAATGCAATCCTCTAAGAACTCCTTTCTTGGAACAAGATTGGTTGTCCTGCACAAATTTAGTGGTGATTCCTATTTCAGCAAAATCCCGCTCATTGTAGGTTTCCATGAAATAGCCACGTGCATCACCAAACACAGTAGGTTCAATAACAACCAAGCCCTCAATTCCTGTTTCTGTTTTTAAGAATTTTCCCATTCTGCATCCTCCTTTTGCTATCTACTGCTATTGAAAATTTTCTATAGCATAGAATATTTGAAACATCTTTACTATATCATAAAAACGTATATCATTCAACTTTTTTATTAAAATTTATGGAAGGAAGATAGCATTTTTCCATCATCTGTGATATAGTAAAAAAAAGGGAGTGAGTGACATGTTAGATTTTGAGGAAAATAAGAAAAATCTACAATCTATGCAAAATAAATTAAAAGAATTGGGTGAATCTCTTTGACATTATAAAATTAAAACAAGAATTAAAAGATTTAGAAGAGCAAACAAAGCAAGAAGCATTCTGGTTAGATACTCAAAATTCTACGAAAGTTTTAAAAGAAATCAATCGTTTAAAAAGTAAAATAGAAAATTATCAAAAAATAGAGAACAATTTAAATAGTATTATAGAAATGAATCTTTTAGTAGAGGAAGAGCAAGAAGAAAGTTTAGAAGAAGAGTTAATGCATTCTATAAAAGACATCCAGAAAGAAATAGAAAAATTAGAAATTAGTACTTTACTTTCTGGAAAATATGATAGCAATTCTGCTATTTTAACCATTCATCCAGGAGCAGGTGGAACCGAAAGTTGCGATTGGGCACAAATGCTTTATCGTATGTATACAAGATGGGCTTTTGATAATGGCTATAATGTAAAAGAATTAGATTATTTAGATGGGGAAGAAGCAGGTTTAAAAAGTGTTACCTTTTTAATAGAAGGTCAATATGCTTATGGATATTTACAAGGGGAAATGGGAGTGCACAGATTAGTTCGTATTTCGCCATTTGATAGCGGAGGAAGAAGGCATACTTCTTTTGCTTCTTTAGAAGTTTTACCAGAAATTACAGAAGATATTGAAATAGAAATTAATCCAGACGACTTAAGAGTAGATACCTATCGTGCTTCTGGTGCAGGAGGACAACATGTAAATAAAACCTCATCTGCTGTACGTATTACACACATTCCAACAAATATTGTTGTTTCTTGTCAATCTGAACGCTCTCAAATTCAAAATAGAGAAACAGCTATGAAAATGTTAAAATCTAAATTATTAGACTTAAAAGAAAAAGAGCATAAAGACAAAATAGAAGACTTAAAAGGAAACCAAATGGATATTGCATGGGGAAGTCAAATTCGTTCTTACGTTTTTTGCCCATATACCATGGTAAAAGACCATAGAACAAATTATGAAGTAGGAAATATTGCATCTGTTATGGATGGTGACTTAAACGATTTTATGAATGCGTATTTAAAATGGAAAAAGAAAGAATAAGAATAAAATATAAAATATAAAATATAAAATGCAAAATATTATAGTGTGAAATATGTTATACCAATATCATAAAGGCAACTTTCACCATCTTTCTTTATTTGAATAAAATATAAGTATAGGTTTGTTTATAATTAAATAAATTTATCATTTTAAATAAAGAAGGTGCCAATAATATGGACTCAAATATTGTTGTATTAAAATTTGGCGGCAGTAGTGTCGCAGATAATTTAAAACTAAATGTAGTAGCAAAAAAGATTATTGATTTTTATAAAGAAAATTTAAAAGTAGTTGTGGTAGTTTCTGCACAGGGAAAAACAACAGATAATTTAGTAAAAGAAGCAAAAGAATTAGCAAATTTGCCAAACGAGAGAGAAATGGATGTATTACTTTCTACAGGAGAACAAGTTTCTATGGCAAAGCTTGCTATTTTACTAAATCGATTAGGTTATGAAGCTATTTCTTTAACAGGAAGGCAAGCAGGGATTAAAACCAATGACTTAAATCAAAATGCAAAAATAGAAAACATTGATACCACTCGAATTGAAGAAGAATTAGAAAAAGGCAAAATTGTCATTGTAGCAGGATTTCAAGGCTATAATGAAAAAGGAGATATTACCACATTAGGAAGAGGTGGTTCTGATACCACTGCAGTTGCTTTAGCAGCAGTATTAAATGCAAAACATTGTTATATTTTTTCTGATGTAGATGGAGTCTATACCACAGATCCAAATAAAATTACTACAGCAAAAAAATTAGAAACTCTATCTTATGAAGAGATGTTAGAAATTGCAAATGAAGGTGCTAAAGTATTGCATAATCGTTGCATTGAAATAGGAGAAAAATATAATGTTCCAATTGTTACAAAGTCAACTTTTAATAATAAACCAGGAACTATTTTACAAAATGAAGTACAAAACACAAATGAATTAAAAAATGAAAAAGAACAAGATATAGAGCAAAACAAATTAGATAATAATAAAAAAGTTAATATAGAAAACAAAACGTATAATAAACCAGATAATATAGAAAACAAAATATATAACAAGCAAGATAAAATAGAAGATGCAAGAGTAAAAAGCATTGTAAAAAATGATGATATCATTTATATTAATATGAAATATGATACGTATTCACCTGAGATGTTTTATAAAATATATGCTACATTAGTAAAAAATCAAATAGGGGCAAATCATCTTCAAAATAATAGCACACACTATACCGATATTAGTTTTACTTGTCCTGCATCTGCATTAAATAAGTTTCAAAATTTATTAGAACAAGATTTTAAAAGTTTTGATACTACTTATACAAATATATCTAGAATTGCCATTGTTGGTCATGGCATTAGAAATGATGATACTATTTTAGAAAAAGTATTAAATATTATTGAATTAAATCAATTAGAAATTTATCATTTTGAAGTAAACGAATCAAAAATAGCAATGTTATTCACAACAAAAGTTTCAAATACTATATTAGAACAATTGCATAAAGAATTAATTGAACAGTAGGGACGCTCCTTTTCGTTTCAAAATGGAACAGTGGGGACATCCCTTCTTTTTTTTATAAACTTGACAATATAGAAAGTTGTACGATTCTAGTTCTAAAATAGACAAGACCGGAATATATTTATTTATATAGGTAAAACGAGAGGAGAGAGGTATTAAAATGACATTAGAAGAAAGAAAAATGACAAATACTAGCATTATTCAAAATTTAGTGTTAGAAAATAGAGAAAAACTTAGTATATCTGGTGTAGTAGATGTATTAAGTTTTGATGATCAAGTCGTTATAGTAGAAACAGAACTAGGACTTCTTACCGTAAAGGGAGAAAATTTAAGAATTAATAAACTAAGCATTGATACTTCAGAAGTAGTGGTAGAAGGAGAAATTTATCATTTAGCTTATAGTGAAAATGATTTAGAGAAAAAGTCAAGTGGTTTTCTAAGCAAAATCTTTAAATAGAAAAGAAGGTGACTTTTTTGGAAAATGCAACACTACTACAACTATATTCTTTTCTTATTTATTTAGTAAGTGGTATTATCATTGGAATCTTTTTTGACGTTTTTCGTATTTTGAGAAAGTCTTTTCACACATCAGACTTACTTACATATATAGAAGATATTATATTTTGGATAATAACTGGTTTATTTTTATTATTTGTATTATTTCAAATTAGTGACGGAGAAATACGAATATATCATATAATAGCATTATTATTAGGCGGCATCCTTTATTTGCTTACCATGAGTAAAATATTTATAAAAATTAATGTTAAAATAATGACTTTTGTCAAAAGTTTACTTCATAACATAGTATTGATTCCATTAAAAGGACTTTTCTTTATCATAAAGAAATTATTTACACCTTTTACATTTTTCGTCATAAATGTAAAAAAAATTATCTTAAATCCTAGCAAAAAACTAAAAAAATTAGAGAAAAAGAAAAATAAAAAGCAAAAAGTAGTTACGGAAAGAAGGATTTTAAGGAAAAATGTAGAAAAATATAATTAGAGGTTATATTTTTTAAAATTTATTTTACAAAAAAGAGAAAAAACAGAAAGAAAGAGTGTGTGTGAATAAACGGATGAAACAAATCAAAAAAATCTATAAAAAGGTTTTGTTTGTTGTTATTGCTAGTTATGTTATTTATATTTTTGCTTCACAACAGCAAACTTTAAATAAATATAAAACAGAAATTAATCAATATGATGAAAAAATACAAGAGGCACAAGAAACAAAGGAATCCTTGTTAGCAATGAAAGAAAATGTAAATTCGCCAGAGTATATTGAAAAAATAGCAAGAGAAAAATTAGGAATGTATTTACCAAATGAAAGAGTTTATATTGATATTGGGAAATAATGGAAAGAAAGAGGAATAAAATACCTCTTTTTTCTTTACTTATTTTTCATTTCATAGTATAATAGAACTGTTAAATCAAATAAATTATTTCTTTTCCAATATCCAATTAAGATTTAATAATAAATAATAGGGGGCTTTATATGAATTTAGAAGAAGCAACATTAGTTGAATTGCGCCAAATAGCAAAAGAACAAGGCGTAAAAAATGTATCAAAATTAAAAAAGGAAGAATTGTTAAAAATTCTTGAAACATCAAAAACGGAAGAATTGCAAAAAGAAGAAAAAACAAGTAATATAGAAGACAAAACGAATTCACCAAAACGATTTTACCCTTTAGTGAATGAAGAAATTACACCAGAAGGTCCTGTTTTGCAAGCTGGTGATGGTTATAAATTAACAAGTGAAGATGATCGAATTGTAGAAGGAATCTTAGAAATTTTACCAGATGGTTATGGCTTTTTAAGAGGACCAAACTATTTATCTACACCAAAAGATATTTATGTTTCACCAATACAAATTAGAAGATTTCGTTTAGATAAAGGGGATAAGATAAAAGGAATTGCAAGGCTTCCAAAAGAAGGAGAAAAATTTCCAGCATTAATCTTTGTAGGAGAAGTAAATGGGGAAGCACCAGAAAAGGCATATAAACGTATTAAATTTGATGACTTAACACCTATCTATCCAGAAGAAAGAATTCGTTTAGAAACCATTCCTAGTGAATATTCTATGAGATTAATTGATTTAATTTCTCCCATTGGAAAAGGGCAAAGAGGTCAAATTGTAGCACAACCTAAAGTTGGAAAAACCACTTTATTAAAGAAAATAGCCAATAGTATTACTACCAATAACCCTGAAATAGAACTAATTGTTTTATTAATTGATGAACGTCCAGAAGAAGTAACAGATATGAAGCGCTCTATCAAAGGCGAAGTAATTTATTCTACCTTCGACGAATTACCAGAAAATCACGTTAAAGTAGCAGAAATGGTATTGGAAAGGGCTAAAAGATTAGTAGAACATAAAAAGGATGTTGTTATTTTATTAGATAGTATTACAAGATTAGCAAGAGCCTACAATTTAGTAGTACCATCTTCGGGAAGAACATTATCAGGTGGTTTGGATCCAGCATCATTACATAAACCAAAAAAATTCTTTGGTGCTGCAAGAAACATAGAAAATGGGGGAAGCCTTACTATTCTTGCCACTTCTTTAATTGAAACAGGAAGTAGAATGGATGATGTTATTTTTGAGGAATTCAAAGGCACAGGCAATATGGAAGTTCATTTAAATAGGGCACTTTCTGAAAAACGTATTTTTCCAGCTATTGACATTAATAAATCAGGCACCAGAAGAGAAGAAAACTTATTAACACCAAAAGAACTAGAAACAGTATTTGCTTTAAGAAAGGCAATGTCTAGTATGCCATTAGAAGAAGTAACCGAACAATTGATTAATCAAATGGTAACAACAAAAAATAATGAAGAATTTATAGAAAAAATAAATAATTTTTTATATCGATTTAAAGATTAGAAAAAAGTTATATTAATAAGAATATTAGATAGAGGAGAGATAAAAAAGTTTCTTTCTATTTGATATTTTTATTAATATAACTTTGCACAAAATCAAAGTTTTGTGCAAATAGGAATAGGAATAAAACCATATACTTTTAAATTACAGCTATTCCTTGATATTAGTCACTTTCAGCTAATTCTATCTATATATTTAAACAACAAGTTATATTACTTTAATATTAAAATGTCTTATATTTGATCCTGAAGCTTCATTATTTTAGGCTTATTACAAGTTTTTTCTTAGCATTGTATATAATTTTATTTTTTATATTATAAATTTTAATTTTCTATATTTGTATTTTAAAAATTTTATTAAAAATCTGCAAATGCCTATATTTCAGTATTTTGCTTAAATTTGTAGACAATAAACTATATGTCTTTTTTATAAAAATGCCTTAAAATCGAACCTCGTAAGCCATTTCTTTGAAGAATTTCTCGCCATATAATCGTTGACGCAAAATCAAAGATTTTGACAACGATTTATTCTCGTGCGTCGCTTTTTTAGCCATTTTTCAGTATTTTTCAAAAACCATTGATTTTACAATATTTTAGTAAATCTACATTATATAGATAATAATTTTTAAATATTCAAATTAAATTTCAAATGATTAAAACTTTATTAGTTAAATGTAAAAATGTCTTAAAATTGATTTTGAAGCTTTATAAAATGAAATTATTTTATAATGTTATAAATAGAAATTTATTTTAAAAATTTTATAAAATATTAAAAAAATTACATTTAAATTTGTAAAAATTTTAATCATAACAAATGTTCGATTTTTGAATTATTAATTTTCAAAATCTTAATTTTAAATTATAAATTGTATTTTTATGATTTTGTTCTAAAAAATTTTTGGAAATATTCTTATAGGAGATTATTCAAGATATCCATTTTTCAAAACTGCCTCTCTCCTACTTTAATGATTTTTATTGTTTAAAATATTGTTTTATTTTAAACAATACATAATTGTTTACATTCATTTCCATTTGTGCTATAATATAAATATGTTGTGAATTACAGTATGTTGCAATTTTTAAAATCTATACTTTATGAAAGGACGGTTGATGTTATGGCTAAAAACTATAATTGGAGAATCAAACGGGAATACTACAACCTTATTAATAAGGGAATTAAGACACTTGAAGTAAGAGTTGGGTATCCTGATATAAAAAGAGTTCAAGAAGGCGATACAATCACTTTTAAAGATTACTCTAATATCAGGTTTGAGGTTATCCGTATAACTCGCTATGAAGATTTTCCTGATATGCTCGACAATGAAGATTCTTCTAAAGCAATTCCTGGTGTTACCAAGTATAAAGCTTTGGAAATGTATCAGGAAATTTATCCTGAAGAAAAGGAAATTTTAGGAGTCTACGTATTTGAACTTCGGAAACAGATAAACGATATGAAGATTTACACATTAAGCTCTCTTATTAACAATCATAAGCTATTTGGTAAATTTGCACAAGCTGCTTATTCTGTTACAGATTACATCTGCAAAGATTACCCTAAGCATTTTGAGTGGTATTGGGCAAAAGAAATTCCTAGAGTATTTAACGGTACTGGCGAAATTATTATTTGCACAATTAATAATAATGTAGCTGGTGTAGCATTTTTAAAAAAGGATGATACTGAAAGCAAAATTTGTACTTTTCTCGTAGTCGAAGACTATCGTGGGAAACATGTCTCAACCAAGATGTTGGAGTATGCATTTAGGTATCTTGGGACTACTAAGCCTCTTATAACAATTGCAGATTACAAAATTTCGATGTTTGAGCCTATCATCAAGAAGTACAATTGGAAATTGACCCAAACCATGGGTGAAGGCTACTACAACAATTCCTCTCGTGAGTTAGTGTACAACGGAGAACTTCCCGAATAATTTTCAACCCGTCAAGACAAAACAAAACACACTCTTAAATTCAACTGAATTTTTGAGTGTGTTTTCATTATATTTTTTCTATGCGTATTCCTATGACACCATATTGCTTTTGCTTTTCTGGTGTATAAAATTCTTCTAATACATTTAGTAATTCTTGCTTAGTCATTGATTTATCAGCCATTACTTCTATATTAAAATCTTCAAATAAATCTTCAAATGTATTATATCTTAATAAGCCTATAACTTTAACTTTAATAGTAGTTTCTAATTCAGGTTCTTTTTGAAAAATTATAGTATCTCCAATAGTAATTTTCTGTCTTTTTTCGTCATATAATCTTAATTCTATTCTTTTTGTTCCATTGTTAATATAATCAAAATATTTAGGTTGTAATTTTAATATATGTTCCATATTTTCTACCTCCATTTTGTATTGTATCATAAATATTTTTTTTTGTAAATATTATAGTTTTTCATTTTTATAGCAAAATTGTTGTAGTGTCAATGATGTGAAACAAAAATATATAAAAATTATATAATTAAATTGCGTAACCTATCATTCCAAA